>NZ_JBSRZI010000007.1:0-271126 GCF_054057495.1 Mucilaginibacter sp. UYNi724
AACGCTTTTACAGCTCTCGCTGCTATCGTTCGCCAGCTAATTGCCTGGTCAATTTGCCACGGAATCAGGTGGTCAACATCCCCGGAATATCAAGCCATGGCGCAAGTTAAGGTTACGCAGGGCAACAACAGCCCCTTATTTACAATTCCAAAAAATCCTGCTTTTAAATCTTACAGCACTTCAGCAGCTAATTATTTTATTATCAATCATACCGAAAATTTTGAGAATATCAACCAAATGGTGGTGGCCGACAAGAATGGTACTATCATTGGGTCAAATGATGTTAGGTTAAATATGGGCGTTTTTAACAATAACTACTCAATTAAAGACCTTTTGGTGTTGGGCGATAAACCAATGGTGTTTATTGAAAATCACAACAAAGCCACTTTGAAAAATACGTTTTCAGCCCGCTTGGTCGACGATAATGGCAAAATTGCGACCAATGATATAATTATAGGCGCTATTGATATGATAAAAATGAATAATCCAGGCGACTGGTGGGTTTCCTTAACCTCAGACCATAAACATTTGGCTGTGGTAAGCAAAGCCCCTCACCAAAAAAATACGCCGGATCAATTTACTTACATATTGCTTGATGAAAATCTGAAAGAAACAGGCAAAGGGCAATTCTCATTTGCGGGCTTTACTAAAAAGATTAATTTTAAAGACTTTTTAGCATCTGATAAGGGTGATCTTTATCTATTAGCAGAAGAGTACGATCAGTCTTACACAATGCCTGTGATCTATAAATATAGTGTTAAAGGCCAAGCAACAATTTTACCTGTTTTACTACCCGACCCTAAACTTCGTAGCCTTAGCTTTACTTATAAAGTAGGCTCGGACGGCGATCTTATTGTTGCCGGTTATACTCAAAAAAAAGCTACATTTTCAATTGGTGAAGACGCGGTAGGTACTTATCTGTTTTCATCAGCCAGGCCTTCCGAGCCAAAGATATTCGCCTTTGACAAACCGCAGGCTAACATGGTTGCCCGTAATATTGTATTTAATGGGGATATGTTTTACCTTGTGGGCGAGCAGTATAAGGCCGTGGAAGACCGAAGCGCTAAAAGCGCCAATGTACTCGCTGCATTCAGAATGGAAAGCGTTTACGAATATTCCCATAATGATATTGGTATCAGTGCTTTTACTACGTTATTCAACAAAAAGTTTGACATTTTCATGAATCGTAAGTGGAGCGCAAAAGGAGATCGCGATGCCGATTTGATGGTTGCATGCGGTATTATAAACAATAAGCTTGCGCTTATTTATAACGATGAGTACGGTAAATACATTGACGATAAATTTCGCCGTTTTACAAAACTGCCTGTAGCTGTGTTCATTACTAACGACGGCCTTACCGAAACTCCGGTACAGTTTGCCAAGCAACTGGATGTAACAATAAGTTCTTATACATTATTTCCGCAATTTTTTAACAATAGCGATGATAAAATAGTGGTATTGAGCATTAACGCTCAATCCGTAAAAACAGTTACTTTTCAATAAAAAGACTTTTGCGATATATAAGATTACAAAACTTTAGAAACCTAAAAAATTCGTTTGATTCCGTTTCTATATTTCCGTCATTTTTACTGCAACTATACCCCATTTTCTTTGGCCTTTAAATTCAATGTACTATAGCATGAAAAACAATGTACTTGTAATTGAGGATGAGCCTGTAATTGGCAAGATGATGTGTATTTTACTGGAGATGGAAGGGTACAAAGTAATCTGTTACAACGACTTAAGATTCGCCAAGGGTAAATTGGAAACTAAAGATATAGCATTGGTAATGCTGGATCTTAAGCTGGGCCAGGAAAGTGGCGAGGAAATGGCATCTCATTACAACCTCCGCGATCAGGTGCAATCGGTATACTTAGCCTAAAAACCGTAGCCTGCGCCAATTTGGAAACCCAGGCCAAAACCGGCAAGATATCTGCGGGAGCTAAAAGCCATTGTGGAGTGTACATTGATATGATTAAATTCGGCAAATAACGTACCGCCGGTCGTATTAAAACCCGAACCGTAATCATTTAGATCCCGGTTAATTTGCCCGGTAACTTTGTTGAGGAAAATTTTAAAGCCCACGTTCAAGTCTGTTTTAGGGTGAAAAACGTACTCGGTAAAAATGCCATAACTAAGCATTTCGCTTCGGGGTGAACTCAGTATATCGGGGAGGCCATACACAGATCTGCGGAACGCCAGGTAATCGCCACTTTCTTTGGTATAGATCAAATCGGCGCCAAGTATTCGGAAATCGCACACTTTATTACTGAAATAAAATGATAACGAGCCGTTAAAGCCATAACCGGTGAAGCCTTTAGAGATATGAATATCATTGGTGGTTGTGCCGCCGTTTCCATTGCTACTGCTGATGGTTTCATTCCGGGAATATTTCCCGGCATAAGCTATTGCACCGTAACTTAGGTTGATGTTTTTAAAAGTATGCGATTGGTAAACGTTCAGCACGCCGCTGGTTGCATCTCCCTGGCCGGAAGCACCAAGCTGCTCTGCTAATACCCCTGCAATGTAAATCTTCCTTTTAGCAGAATCTTGCGATTGCGGTTTCATCATCAGCTGCACATCGTTTTGGTAGAGGCCCGGAGCGTAGTACTGCTTGGAGCACGATGACAAAAAGCAGGTCGTTGCCATGGCTGCGACAATGGTAAGGTATAGGTTTTTTTTCAATGGATTAATAATTGTAGTGCAAGTTAAATTAATCCATTAAAATATTCATCATTAAAATCAATACAGTCTTCGGGCGTTAACTACAGGCCATAAACATTGGCTGTGGTAAGCAAAGCCCCTCACCAAAAAAAACGCCGCATCAATTTACTTACATATTGCTTGATGAAATAAGAATACAAAACTTCAGAAACGTAAAAAAATTCGTTTGATCCCGTTTCTATATTCTTGTCATTTTTTACCGCAACTATCCCCCATTTCTTTGGCCTTTAAATTGCAATATACAAAAGCATGAAAAACAATGTACTTGTAATTGAGGATGAGCCTGTAATTGGCGAGATGATGTGTATTTTACTGGAGATGGAAGGGTACAAAGTGATCTGTTCCAACGACATAAGCTTCGCTAAGGGTAAATTGGAAACTAAAGATATAGCGTTGGTAATGCTGGATCTTAAGCTGGGCCAGGAAAGCGGCGAAGCAATGTGCAGGTACATTAAACAACATCCAGATCTGCAACACATCCCTGTTGTACTTGTATCTGCAAATGCAGATCTGCAAGGTATTAAAGAACGTTGCCAGGCCGATGATTACCTGGCCAAACCTTTTGATATGAAAGATTTTGTAGAGAAAGTAAATTACTGGGCGAAAGATTATAGGCTGACCGCGTAATATATAGGTTTACATTTGTAAATTTTACGAGCCTTTAGATGCAAATCAGAAGGCTTTTTTATTTTATCTGTTTTTTCCTGCTAAATCACCCTAAAGTATGACCTGTAAAATTTGCGGATTATACATTTTTGACGGAGATTTAAACAAACTAACGAAATATGAAAAAAGTGACAGGCCTGGGCGGCGTATTTTTTAAATGCAACGACCCTAAAAGTATGAACGACTGGTATGCAAAAAACCTTGGATTAGGAACCAGCGAATACGGAACAACGTTTGAATGGAGGCATGCTGATGATCCGTCGAAAACGGGCTCAACCAGCTGGTGTGCTTTCCCAAGTGATACCAAATATTTTAACCCGTCCGAAAAGCCTTTTATGATCAACTATAGGGTAGAAAACCTGGTTGAATTGCTTGAAGAACTAAAAAAAGATAACGTAACCATCGTTGATGAAATTGCAGAGTACGATTACGGGAAGTTTGTCCACGTGCTTGACCCCGAAGGCAACATCATTGAACTTTGGGAACCCAAAGATGAATAATATAAACGCCCCCGTTATTATCCGGGGGCGTTTGGTTTTAATCTATCACAATACTATCTATCCCTTTTTCTACGGCGGTATCCTGTATGCCCGGTACTTTTAACCCTTCTATGCGAAACACGCTAATGTCCGTCATGCCAAGGAAGCCTAGCATAAACCTAAGATAGGGTTCTGCAAAATCTGCGCTTTTCATGGGGCCTTCAGAATATATGCCGCCTGATGGGACGGCTATATATAGTTTTTTGTTCTCGATTAACCCTTTAGGGCCGTTCTCATCGTACGCGAAGGTAATGCCCGCTCTGGTGATATGATCTATCCATGCTTTTAGGGTAGATGTGATGCTGAAATTGTAAAGTGGCGCACCTATCACAATAACATCGGCATCCTGTATTTCCTGTATTGCCTGGTCTGAGTGTTTTATAGCTTCCAGGCTCTCTGGCGTGCGTTTTTCTGCGGGGGTGAAGAACGAAGTAAGGTGTGCTTCTTCCAGATGAGGGAACGGTGTTTTAGCAAGGTCTTTTGTGTTGACGGTACTACCGGGGTAAGTAGCTTTTATTTTCTCAACAATGGCGTTACCCAATTTAATGCTCATAGAGGCCTCGCCCCTTGGGCTCGAAATAATATGCAATATTTTTTTCATCAGTTTATATGTTTAATGCGGTCAAAGCTATGTACATTTGCTTATAAAATATTAGTAGTAAACAAAAGGTTAGTAGTAACCTTTAAGTTAGTTTATTAAAAATCAAATAGTTATAAATATGAACCCACCAATAACCCGGTCAGAATGCAATGGCAGGCTAACCTCAATAGGAGATGCGCTTTATGTAATTGGCGGCAAATGGAAATTGCGCGTAATTGTTGCTTTAATGGAGGGAACAAAGCGCTTCAACGAGATCCAGCGTACGGTAGAGGGCATTTCGGCCCGTGTATTATCAAGCGAGTTAAAAGAACTGGAGTTGAATGGTTTTGTAACCCGTGTTGTACATGCAAGCCAAACGCCGGTGGTGGTAGAATATAGCATAACACCCTATGCCGATACATTGGGCGATGTATTGCAAGCTCTATCCAGCTGGGGTACTAACCATAGGGATAAGTTGCGGAAAGAGCGATAATTGCGTTACTTTTTAACCCTATTATAGCCTGCGAAGCTAATGGCTTAATACTAATTTTACTTGTTAACTTTGCATCATATTATGGCAGATAAACAAAACGCAGCATCCGAAGAAAAAACGATACTTCACCCAAGAAACGCGCACCGCAACCGGTATGATTTTCAGGCATTGATAAAGGCGGTACCGGCCCTGCGTAATTTCGTTTCACAAAACGACCATGACGAATTAACAATTGACTTTACCGACCCGGAAGCTGTAAAAACGCTTAACCAGGCATTGCTTAAAAAACAATATGGTATTAATACATGGGATATCCCCGAAGGGTTCCTTTGCCCGCCCATCCCCGGCAGGGCCGACTACATCCATTACATTGCAGATATACTTGCCGAAGGCAATAAAGGGGAAGTGCCAACCGGCAGCACCATTAAGGTATTAGATATTGGTGTTGGTGCCAACTGCATCTACCCGCTTATTGGGCATAAAACCTACGGATGGAATTTTGTTGGCAGCGAAGCTGATTACATAGCCCTCGCATCTGCCAAAAAGATAGTGGAAGATAATGGCTTGGCCGCTGTTATCGACATCCGCAAGCAAACTACCTACGCCAATATTTTTGATGGTGTAATAAAACCCGGCGAAAAGTTTGATATGACGATGTGCAACCCGCCGTTCCATTCGTCGTCAAAAGAAGTTAAAGAAAAATCTACCCGCAAGTGGAAAAACCTGGGGCAGGATAAGGGTGCCGAACTAAACTTTGGCGGCCGTAATAACGAGCTTTGGTACGAAGGCGGCGAACCCCGTTTCCTGAACAAGATGATCACCGAAAGTAAACAATACGCGAAATCGTGTAAGTGGTTCTCGTCCCTGATCTCTAAAAAAACAACCCTGGACGGCTGCTACAAATCCCTTGATTACTATAAGGCTGCCGATGTAAAAACCATCAGCATGGCGCAAGGGCAAAAAACCAGCAGGATATTGGCCTGGAGGTTTTAGTATTCAACCAAAACTGTCGTGCTGAACGATAGTGAAGCCCCTGATCTGCGACTTGTTTGCCGTTACCAGATTCTTCACTATCGCTCCGCGGACATCCTTTAATTAAGACCTATCCCAAAACATTGGCGGCTCAATGCCCAATGCGCGCAGGTAAACATAACCCTGGCCGCGGTGATGGATCTCGTTATCTATCATATAAAAAATGGTATTGATAATAGTGTTAGGATATTGCCCAAAAGCAGCTTCGGTTTGTTGGAAACGCTCTGCGGTTAATTGAGGCCATAGTTCGTCTATCTGGTCGGTTACCTCATCCCAGGCTTCTAAAAATTCGGCTTTGGTGGTTAATTGTACCTCTTCGTTAAAATGATCGAGCGCGGGGGTGGTTTCCCATTTGCCGGTAACAACACCGTTGATGCCTGCGCTTGCAAGACCCAGCATTTCGCCGGCAAGTATATTGTAGGTACGCATGCCGCCAATGGTAAATTCAAAAAAGTCTTTCTCGGGGAACGCAACTATCACCTTGCGGCTTAAGCGGCGATGGCCCTGCCAGTTTTGTAAAAGTTCGTTTGCCGTTAATACTGATACGGTGGCGGTTGTTTCTGCTGTGTTTGTCATGGCTGTAAGTTTTTAATTTGTTTAACAAAGAAACAACCCGCCAATGACAGCAGTATGTCAGCAGGGTTTTAAGAATAAGCAATAAATAAAAGGAATCACTATTGTGTCAAAAATTCGTTAACCATCACCACAAACATATCAGGGACCTTGCTCCCTGGCTTGGGATTATATGCCTCGCCAATGTAGCTGCCATGGGTGCCCGGCAATACTGCTAAACTGCCGTGGGGAAACAGGCGGGCCATTTTCGCGGCATGTTCTGGCGTTGGCAGATCCTGGTTGCCAATTACTACAAAGGTTGGCGCTTGTATCGATTGTAATTGCTCATCCGTCCAACCTTTAAATGTCAGCATCCGCTGCACATCTTTATTAAACATATTCATAAGGCCTTCTTGTGTGCCTATTTTCAGGTATTCGTCTTTATATATCTGTGGCATGTGGCTAAAGTTGGGGTTTTTAAAACCATCCCAAAAGCCGGCTGGCACAGCATCACGACTGTAAAAGGCTGATGCGATGATCAACCTGCGTACTTTATCTTCGTGGCGAAGCCCCAGCTCTATACACGTTTGGCCGCCATTGCTAAACCCCAAAATATCTGCCCTGTCTATCTGGAGCTGGTTTAACAACTCAGCTACATCATCAGCATCCTGCGTAAAGCTTTCAGGAGCGTTACGGTCGCCCGTGTGGCCATGGGCTTGCATCTCAACCGCTATCACTTGGTGCGTTTTAGCCAGCAAGGGCATTATGCGGCTAAAATTTGTTTTAATGGTTGAGCCACCGCCATGTATTAATACCAGTGGGCTGCCCTTGCCGTGGATCTCGTAATACATTTTAAGCCCGTTCACCGTGGCGTATTTGCCAGCAGTTTGCGCATCAGATATATTGCTTGTCATAATAAGTAGTAGTATAAGGGTTAATGATTTTAGATATTGCATATGCATTCGTTTTACACACTTGTCTGCGGAAAGGGCACTACGCCGCCTTATCCTTACTATATTTATTCCTGTACTCTACCGGCGATAGGCCTGTTATCTTTTTAAATATCATTCTAAAAGCCTTAGTATCTGTATAACCAACGTTGTACATTACCTCGTTAACATTCTCGCGAAGGGTTTCCAGGCTCATTTTGGCGGCTTCGATACGTACGCGCTGCATGTACTCCACAACCGTGTTTGAGGTGGCCTTTTTAAAGCGCCGCTCCAGGTGGCGGCGGCTAATGGCAAACATATCGGCAAGGTGGTCTACCGTTATTTTTCCCTGGTAGTTATGCTCAATAAAATCCTGCGCTTTTTTGATTACCTCGTCTTCGTGGTCTTTTTGCCCGTGGAAGATGATAAACAACGACTGGCTGTTGCGCTCGATATCTATCTCGAAGATCTTTGATGAATTGATGGCCATATCCCGGCCGGCAAATTTCTCTACCAGGTAAAGCAGCAGGTTTAAAGACGAGTATGCGCCGCCGCTGGTGTAAATGCCGCCTTCATCGGTGATGATCTTGTAAGGCATCAGATTTACATCCGGGAACATTTTTCTGAATTCATCTGCCATTAACCAATGCGTGGTACAACTGCGTCCTTTCAGTAAGCCCGTAGAGGCCAATATAAACGCCCCTATGCACAGCGAAACCACTTCGGCACCTGTTTTATATTGTTTAATTATCCAGGGGATAAAATCAGCGTTATCACTTAAAACCTTGTTCACGTCGCCATGTACCGCGGGGATAATGATGAGATCGGTTTTGACAACTTCACCATAGGTAAATTCGGGCTTAATAGTGAACAGGCCATTGGTAAGAGCGGTCTCTTTACTTAAACCCACCAGCTGGATCTTAAACAGGGGCGCTTTCTTCATCCGGTCGAGCGTTTGGTTCACCATCGAGAACATTTTGTAAGTGGCCTCTATGTTGCTCAGGCTGGTTTCGCCCTGCGGGATAAGTATTGATATGTGTTTCATAGTTTCAAAGTTAGGTGGTATCTCCGTCGCAATCAACCCCTTAGATTGTCGTAATTACACCCTTTTAAATATACAAAAGGCCCGCACCTTTGTATCGTACCAACACATTAATTTTGATGATAGAAATTTTTAAAACCAATGTGCGTGCAAAAAGCAGGAGCAGGCAGCTAATTCAGCAGCTTGCAGCACAGTTCCCGGCCAGCAAAATAAACTTCGACCTTGACGATTGCGACAGGATATTACGCGTAGAAGGCCGGGATATTTGTGCCCAACGTATCATCGAATTACTTAAATTGAATGGGCATTGCTGTGAGATACTTACTTAACATATTATAAACCTATAAAAAACAAAACCATGTCAAAGATTAGTGCTTACATCAATTTTAAAAACAACCAATGTGCGGAAGCTATGACCTTTTACCAGAGCGTATTAGGCGGCGAGCTAACCCTGATGCCTGTAAAAGAGTCACCCATGAAAGATAATTTCCCGGCGGAGGCACAAGGTGGCATGCTACACGCCGACCTTACCGGCAGCGATTTTAACTTGCTGGCTACCGATATGCATAACCCCAATATTGAGGCAGTTGTTGGGTTGGTATCACTAACCGTAACCTGCGCCAACAAAGCCGAGGTGAATCAAAAATTTGCTAAACTGGCGGAAGGCGGTAAAGTTGTGCACGAGGTAATGACCTTTTTTGCCGGAACGATGGGCAATGTGATCGACAAATACGGAATAGGTTGGGGCGTGTTTACCGAAGAGCAATAACCCATAGAATTAAACTATAATGAATCAAAAAATCATAAGGGTAACCTATTGGGTTTTAACTGTATTATTTGCTTTGGCTATGTTGGGTGATGCTTATGGCGGTATCAGTAAACAAGAAGCCGGGCAGGAGGTAATGCGACACTTAGGTTACCCCATTTACATTATGATGATAACGGGTATCTTCAAATTATTTGGTGCGATTGCCATACTGCAAAACAAGTATAGAATTGTTAAAGAATGGGCATTCGCGGGCTTCTTTATCAACTTTACGGGGGCTTTTGCATCAAGGGCTTTTGTTGGCGATGCCGCGGGATTATTGGCGCCGCCAATAGTAATGTTATTGATAATGTTTATCTTGTATTACTTTTGGAAACGTTATCAAGCTATTAATAACCTATAACCATGGATACCTTAACCACCATTATTGGCATTTTTTCCGGGATAATTGTAGTAGTGCTGATACTGGCCGCTGTTGCCCCTAAAGGCTACAATATCCAGCGTAGCATTATCATCAACAAGCCCCGTCAACTTGTTTTTGATTATGTGAAATACCTTCGCAACCAGGACCATTACAGCAAATGGGTAATGACGGACCCCAACAAACGCATGACTTATACCGGCACCGATGGCACAGAAGGCTACAATGCCGCCTGGGATAGTGATATGAAACAGGCAGGCAAGGGCAATCAAACCATAGAAAAAATTGTGGACGGCGAACGCGTTGATATCCGCGTGGTATTTATAAAACCTTTTGCCGGCGTGGCCGATACCTATATAGCTACCCAAGAGGTTACTGCCGATACCACTACCGTTAAATGGGCCTTTACCAGTAAAATGCCTTTCCCTATGAATGCCATGCTGCTGTTCATTAATATGGAAAAAATGTTGGGCAACGATATGGAAGAAAGCCTGAATAACCTGAAACGCGTTTTAGAACAACAATAGTCGAACACACACAAACCTTAAACTAAATATTATGAAAATTGCTATGATCATTATCCGTACGCTGATGGGGCTACTGCTGCTATTCGCGTCGATTGTATTTCTGTTCCACATCCAAATGGGTAAAATGCCCGAAATGAGCGATGCCGCTAAAACCTACAATGCAGGCCTCGCTACTGTAAACATCATGACGATTGTAAAGGTGCTTGAGCTTATCTGCGGTATTGCATTCGTAACAGGCCGTTTTGTGGCGCTGGCTAACGTGATAATATTCCCTATCGCTGTAAACATTTTATTGTTCCATGGCTTACTGGCCCCGAGTGGGGTGCCTGCTGCGGCGTTTTTATTTTTAGGCTGTTTGTTTTTGGCCTACTACTATCGTGCAAAGTATGCCCCGTTATTTACTGCAAAATAATTGGCCTAATATATTCGCGAAACTTTAAAAAAGGCGCTAAGAAAAATTCTTAGCGCCTTTTGTGGTTAAAAACCGATAAATTAGCACATGCATAAACTGGCTTTCCTACTGCTTTTTCTTTCGGTTATCGCTTCGGATAATTCGAAGCGTAAACCCAATGCCGACAAGATCCCGACGATGTTTAAAGGAAACTTCGTTGACGATTATGGCATCCGTTATACGGTTAACGATACGTTGTTTATGCAGTTGCCACGCACCAAATACCATATCATTAAATGGAATGTTAAAGACCAGTACATCGTAGCCCGAAACGACGACCAAAACCCGGGCGAAAGCGGCCTTTATACCCGGATAGATTATATGCAGTTCAGCAATATGGAGCCCTGGAAATGGGGTTTTTGCCTGAGTATTTATGACGCCAAAACCGACCAGATAGCCGAAACCACCGCTAAAGCCGACCGCCAAAATCCCATGAAAGGCTGCAACGGTTTCCCCTTTTCAAGGATGAAAAGGAAGGAATAAAATAAGAAGGCCGCACCAATTGGTGCGGCCTTCTTTATGCAATTTTAAAGGCTAACTACTTACCCAATCGGCGTTTTAGCTCATCAATAGGCATGCTGATCATACGGCCAACTGCTTTTTTACCGCGATAGGTAATAACCTTCATTTGGGTAGCATCAATCGGGATATTAACAATGCCGGTATATTTAGGGTAAAAATTATCCGGGTACGAATTATCGAAGCTGTAGTAAGTGTCAAGTCCCGGTACTTCATTAGTAAGGGTAACATTTAGTGTACTATCCGCATTGCGGCCCGGTTTAAAGTCAGGGTCGTAGGCGCTTGGGGCATATTTGGTTTCGGCCTGATTAAAGCGGTCGAAGTGTTTTTCCACCTTGGTAAAGAACGTGGTAAAATTCTTTTTGCTCGCCGGCGACCATACGCTTTCTGCTACTGCAAAGCCACGTGGCCAAGTCATATACTCCGCCTGCCGAATGTTGTAAACCTGCTCTGTCCATAAGTTGGCTTGCCCGCCTTTTATCATTTTGGCATCAACACCTGCCGGTACCGGGTCAAACTCATAAGTTTTGTTCAGGCGAAGACTGGCGTACACGTGTGGCTCCATTACGCGGTCGCTTTGCATATAATCAAGGTAAACAAACGTAGTAGGGCTCATAACCACTTCGTGGCCAAGCTTTGCCGCCTCTATGCCACCTTTAACCCCACGCCAGCTCATCAAAGCAGCATTCGGGCCAATGCCACCTTCCAGTATCTCATCCCAGCCCATAAACTTCTTGCCTTTAGATTCTACTATCTTTTCAAGTCGTTTTTCAAAATAGCTTTGAACCTCTTCCTGTGTTTTTAGGTTTTCTTTTGCCATTAAGGCTTTAACCTGGTCGCTTTGCTCCCAAAAGTTTTTGGCACACTCATCGCCACCCATGTGGATGTATGGGAACGGGAACAACGCGGCAATTTCGCCAACCACTTTATCTAAAAATTGATAGGTAAATTCGCCGGCCGGGTTTAAGGTGTTATCAACAAGGGCAGGGTGGCCCGGTTTGCTCCAGTCCATGATTTTCTCGCCAGAGCGTACAACATATTTATCTGCACCTGCCGTAGCCGAAAGTTCCGGGTATGCCGCAACAGCAGCAAGGCTATGGCCTGGAACATCAACCTCGGGCAAAATATTTACAAAGCGGTCCTGCGCGTATTTAATTACCTCGCGGATATCGTCCTGGGTGTAAAAACCACCGTAATTGCGTGCTTCGTTAGGTTTTGGTGCGATAAAATCACCAAAGCTACCCTCACGTTTGATATTGTAGGCGCCAACGGTTGTAAGTTTAGGAAGGCTTTTTATCTCTATCCTCCAACCCTCATCATCGGTTAAGTGCCAGTGGAATAAGTTAAGCTTATATTTTGCCATGTTATCTATATAGCTCATCACTTCTTTTTTAGTGAAAAAATGGCGCGAAACGTCAAACATCAGGCCCCTCCATGCAAAACGCGGGTAGTCGGTAATGTCAACGATGGGAACAATCCATTTTACGTTGGATACCACTTTGCCTTCAATTTGGTTAGGCAATAATTGCAACAGAGTTTGCACGCCATAGTAAAGGCCCGCAGGCGTGTTAGCGCGGATGGTTATGCCCTTAGCCTTGGCAGATAAGTAATAACCCTCTTGGCCAATAACGTTATCCGTGGTTTTGTTAAGTACAAGCTTAATAGCAGCATCGGCGGCAACGGGTTTTACCTTGATAATTTTACCGGTAGCCGTGCTGAATTTGTTTTTGATCAGGTTCAGTATCGGCGTCATGTCGGCTTGTGAAGCTGCCTGGACGGTTAGCGTTTTTGGCAAAGTGTAAGTACCGGCGTGCTCTGTTATTTTAACCGGTTCGGGAATAATGGCAAGTTTGGTATCGGCCTGGCTAAAAGCAACGTTTGCCATCAGAGCGGCACCTACCAATAAGGATAATTTTTTCATGGGCTATAATTGAGGTTTTACAATTGAGGTAACAGCATGCAATTTATAACTTTTTAAATAATATTAATAAGTTTTTTGTACTTCAAAATGGTGTTCGTAACTGCCTGTATATTAATATTGGAAAAGGCATTAAGGTTTTAGTTTTTTTATTAAATTGCCATCACAAACCATTAATTGCGCCTGCAATTATTAACCAATTATTAAAGCTAATTAAAATTAAACCATGTCAACCGACCGCAGAAAGTTTTTGAAGCACTTGGGTACCTCCGTATTGCTCACCTCGGCATCGCTCACCAGTTTGGCCGCTAAAGAAGAAAATGAAGTAAGGATAATGCGCGATGAAAAACGCGTAACCCCAAACGACAAGATACGGATAGCTACCATTGGCATGGGTATAATGGGGTTTAATGATACCAACGCAGCGCTTAGTGTACCCGGTGTGGAAATGGTTGCCGCCTGCGATCTATACAAAGGCCGCCTTGCCCACGCCAAAGAAGTGTATGGCAAAAGCCTGTTCACTACCATGGACCACCGCGAGATATTGGACCGCAAAGATATTGACGCCATAATTATTGCCACCAGCGATAACTGGCACAGTCAGATAGCTATTGATGCCATGAAGAAAGGCAAGGCTGTTTACAGCGAGAAACCGATGATCCATAAGATAAGCCAGGGGTTGGAGGAGATTCGCGTGCAGAAAGAAACCAAGGCGGTTTTCCAGGTGGGTAGCCAGCGCGTAAGCAGCATAGCGTACCGCAAGGCGAAGGAGATGTATGATTCGGGCGCTATCGGTAAGATCAACTCTATTGAGGCATCGTTTAACCGTCAAAGCGCTTTAGGCGCATGGCAATATACCATCCCTACTGATGGCAACATCCAAAATGTAGATTGGGCGCGCTACCAAAGCAATGCCGATGTGAAGCAAGATTTTGACCCCAACCGTTTCTTCCGCTGGAGAAATTACCGCGAATACGGTACCGGTGTTGCCGGCGACTTATTTGTTCACCTGCTTAGCGGCATCCATTTTATAACAGGCTCTAAAGGTCCCGAAAGCATTTACTCGATAGGCGATCTGGCTTACTGGAAAGATGGCCGCAACGTGCCGGATGTAATGAGTGCCGTTGTACGCTATGGCGAAACTAAGGAGCACCCTGCCTTCCAGGTTACCTTGCGGGTTAACTTTATAAGCGGCGAGGGAGATAAAACCACTACCAAAATTGTTGGCTCGGAAGGGGTGATGGACATTGGCGGCGAGGGCGAAGCCTTTACGATCCACCAAAATAAAATGCCCGAAGCACCGGGCATTGGCGGTTGGGATTCTTATTTCACCTACACCGAAAGCGAGCAGAAAAAACTGATGGACGACTATAACAAACGCTGGACAAAAGCCCAGCAGCAAACGCCGCAGTTCCAACCGATAAACTACCGTGCCCCCGAAGGGTATAACGCCTCAAACGACCACTTCGCCAACTTTATGGAATCGGTACGTACCGGTAAGCCGGTTGTGGAAGATGCTGTGTTTGGCTTTAGGGCCGCAGCCCCTGCATTGGCCTGCAACGACAGCTATTTCCAAAATAAACTGATCCACTGGGATGCTGAGAATATGAAAATAGTTGGGTAGAGAGTCAAGACTTATAGAATCAAGAAACAAGACAGAATTTAATAGAAAAGCCGCTGATAATTCAGCGGCTTTTTCGTGCTGTCCCACTTTTTATAACAAGGTGCGAGACGTTTTTGTAATTGATTGATAATTAGGTATTTGTAAATTTACAATTTATGATTTAACTTCAATAGAAGTTGCAACTAACGCAGTAAGTGATTGTTAATTAAATGACTATGTGTTTTGTGCCCGTGTCTCATAGTGAGACAGAGTGGGACAGGGTGAGACAGTGAGACAGAATGGGACAGTGACCCATCTAACCCGTCCTGAAAAAAGTTTACACTTTTGGTTGTTAATACTGTTGTTGATTGTCAGTCTAAGCTTGTCGAAGACCTCTGCACTTTACCAATGGGTTGCCATGCCCAAAATGCTAAATGCTTTCCTTCATCATTCAGCCTTCAAAATTCATTATTCGATATTAACGCCGCCTATGTGTAACGATAATCAATCTTACCTTATCCTATTAGCACTCACCCCCTCATTAGTCATCTTAACTGGTTTGATCAATCCGTCCTTATCAAAGATCATTTTATCGATACAGGTTACGCGGTGGTTGCCATCTGTTTCGGTAAGGGGGCGTCGGTGGTAAATAATGTACCATTCATCTTTGCCCGGCACTTGTACCACCGAGTGGTGGCCTGCTCCAGTAGCTATTGCAGGGTCTTGCTTTAATACCACGCCAATTTTTTTGAAGGGGCCGTTTATGCTGTTACTTACGGCGTAAGCTACCTGGTAATCGGGGCCTGTCCAGCCTCCTTCGCTCCACATAAAGTAATATTTGCCCTTACGAATAAACATAATTGGGCCTTCTACGTAACCCTGCGGGGTAATCTCTTTAAAGATCTTGCCATCGGCAGCAGGCTCAACACCGGTAAAATCACTTTTTAGCTTCGCGATGTTGCAATGGCCCCATCCGCCATATATAATGTAGTACTGGCCGTCGGTATCTTTAAATACAAACTGGTCTATAGGCTGCGCGCCATTCACTATCTTATCAATAAGTGGTTTGCCTAAATAATCCTTAAAAGGGCCTTCAGGCTTATCGGCCACAGCCACGCCAATGCCACCGTATTCTTTATCGCTTTGGATATCATTAGCCCCGAAGAAGAAATAATATTTGCCGCCTTTTTGCACAATGGCAGGTGCCCACATTGCGCGTTTAGCCCATTTTACGTTTGATGAATCGAGCACGTTATCGTGCTTGGTCCAGTTCACCAGATCGGGCGAGGAAAAAGCATCAAAATGCACCTGTTTGTTATACTTGTCAGAGTACGTAGGGTAAACCCAGTACTGCTTGCCAAAAATAGTAGCTTCGGGGTCGGCGTACCAGCCCTGGGCTATGGGGTTGCCAGATGTTTTCTTAATAGATTTTTGCGCGTATGCCGCCTGCAATATAAACGCAGGGAGCAATAATAGTATAATAGATTTTCTCATAAGCTTATTTAAACACGGCCACAATATAGCCAACCATTTCCCTAATCCGGGTGTTCCATTTGCCCATAGCCTCTGTACCGGGCACAAAATCGGTAGGCATCACAGTGCCATAATTGATAATATAATCAGAAGGGTATGGTACAACATCCAGGCCCGCCTTTTTATAGATAAACATTGCCCTGCGCATATGGTAAGCGGATGTTATTAACAAATATGGGGGCTTTAACCCTGCCTTTTGTATTAACTTCTTGGAGAACGCAGCATTCTCCATGGTATTGCGCGCTTTGCCATCTAACAGTACCAGGCTATCGGCAATATTTAATTTTTTAAGCTCCTGCCCAACAAATTTCGCCTCGCTGAAGCCGTCGGGATTAAGATCCGAATTACCGCCGCTAAAAAGCAGGTGCGTGGCGGTGCCTTTTTCAAGTAATTTTACCGCGGTGTAGTAACGGTCGGCAGCGCCGTTAAAATGTCCTTCACCTTTTTTATCTTCAGATACAAAACCACCCAAAAATATAGCCGCGCTGTAGGTTTTTGCAGGCGCATCATAAGCTTCGATATCCCAAATGTTTGCCACTAAATTAGCCGTAAACCTGTTGCCAAAAAACCAGAATATCGCGATAGCAAAAATTAAAGCCTTACGCTTGCTGGTTTTATTTTTTGCGAATAATACGTAAAGTAGCAGGCAAAACACCCAGGTGAAGGGCAAAATAAATACGTAAAGTAGTTTAGAAAGGGCGTAAACCATTTGCAATTAATGTAAGCGCAAATTAATTTAATTTTTTTGAAAGCCGCATGTAACCCGTTTTATTATATATGCGTCTAACCAGATGTGATGGTGATGGCCCGAGATATTTAAGTATATCCGGGCTTTTTTATGCTTTAAAATCCTTAAGTGCATTATGCTGCTTACGTGTGTAAATACCAGATATGTGGTATCGTGAGCGGGATATTATTCCTGTTAATTAGTGGTGTTAAAACCTAAAAAATAAATAATCACTCACTAAATTTTAAGCACAATGAAAAAGATCTTTACTATCGCATTCATCATCCTGGCCGGTTTTGCTACAAAATCACACGCGCAGGGTTTTAAACTTGGTTTAGGCCTTGAGGGCGCTTTGCCATTAGGCTGGTTAAAAAATTATTATATGTTGGTGGAGGTTTAACCATTCGTGGTGCCTTCAGTATTGACGATGCAAGCGCTGTAACCATTACAACGGGCGCTATTGCCTTTATCCCTAAAGACCTTTCTAACGTAGGTATTGACACAAAAGCACAATTAAACATCCCGGTTAAAGCCGGTTTTAAATACAACGTTGGGGGCCCGGTTTATGTTATCGCCGAGGCTGGTGCAACCATTATAAGATCGTGCTATAGCGATGCTAACGGCGACCTGCAATCAATAGGCAGCACGCATTTTACCTATGCGCCGGGTGTTGGTGTTAACCCGGGTGGTTTGGATGCCAGCATAAGGTACGAGGGTTACCAGGGCCAGGGCTTTATGGGCTTACGCGTCGGCTTCAACTTCTAAAATAAATAGCTGTTAAGCAAAACAAAAAATCAACAATTAATAAGGCCGCTCATTTATCGGGCGGCTTTATTAATTTATACTTATTTTTAGTGGAGATAATTTGTCCACTATGCGTAAAATACCTGTAGCTGTTGTTGATGATAAGCAATTACTTCGCGAAGCTTTATTAAACAATATCTCGTACTATACCGAGATAGATGTAGTGCTGCAGGCCTGCAATGGCGCTAACTTTTTAGATGCATTAAAAGGCCTTAGCCCCGAACAACTGCCGCAGGTTGTGTTGATGGATATCGAAATGCCTGTAATGGATGGGATCGAGGCCGTAACCATAGCCAAAGACCGGTACCCGGCTATGCATTTTTTAATGCTCACCGTTTTTGATGACGACGATAAACTTTTCGAGGCGATCAAAGCAGGGGCAAGCGGATATTTACTTAAGGACGAAAAGGTATCTAACATTGTAAAAGCCATAGCCGAAATTGTGCACGAAGGCGGTGTGCCGATGTCGCCACGAATAGCGCGTAAAGCCCTGGCCATGCTACGGAACAAACCAGATGTGATAGAAGAGCCCAAACCCGAAATTGACCACACCCTCTCCACCCGCGAAATGGAGATCCTGAACCGTATTGTCGACGGGCTAAATTACCAGGAAATAGGCGAGCGGTTATTCATCAGCCCCCACACGGTACGAAAACACATTGCCAATATTTACGATAAACTGCACGTAAGCAATAAGGCATCTGCCATAAAATTCGCTACCGGTAAAAAGTGGTTTAGTTAAGAAGGTTGCGTACCTACGGCACGCAAGATTTTTATCCGTAGATCTCTACAAAGCGTTAGCTCCTAATGGAGCATTTTTTGTATAGACATGTCAACTTTAAAGTATTCACAACTCTATCATAGATTTTAGGGTTATTGCTTCATGAAGGTCAGGTAAAGAACTTTTTTCTTCGCTTTCCAATTTTGCGAATAAGCAAGATTGTTATGCCTCTTTGAGGCTACCGCTTTGTAGCAAAGCAAGTAAATATATTTTGCTCCGTAGGAGCTACCCTAACAAAAAAGGAATTAAAAGACAAAGCGGCAACCTTATGCAGATTGCCGCTTTGATTTATCTTATTTAACGCTAAAACTATACTTTAATATTTTCCATGCCGTACTGCCTCAGCACATCGGCGGGTACGCCCACCCATTTGTTGGGGGTGTTACCTACGTAACCAATATCCTTAGTGCCCATTTCACTGCTCCAGAAACCGGAAGCTGTAAGGTCGCGCATGCGGTTAAAAAAGGCCACGCCCTGCGCCATTTCTGGTTTTGCTTTAGCCGGGTAGGCTATCTCATCCAATATCTGTGTTTTTTGGGTACTGCTGCATTTAATAAATGTGTTGCTATACCGGTTTAAACATTGCAGGTCCAGCCATTTTAAACCGCCACGCATAGGCAGTTTATGGCTTGGGATGTCCTTTACAATAAACTCTATAAACTCGGGCACCTTGGCATCTGATGCGCTGCCCGAATGGGCATCCTTAGGGATAATGATATCGGCAAGCATGGTGATGGTAGCCATTTCGTGGTCATCAAAATACTTTTCGTCCTTTAATTTGTTTTCCCGTTCTACTTCATATGCCTGCCTGCCGGGTACAGCTTCTGCTTTGGCGTTTGCATTTACGGTTTTTTTATCGCCGGGCTTACAGCCACCCAGGAATAAACTGGTTGATATTGTTCCTAAACCTATTGCTTTGAGGGAGTCGCGTCTGTTCATGATGCCTTATACATTAAGTTTTTTACGTTCCTGAATTATATACTCTGCGGTGCGCATGCTTAGGGCCAATATGGTCCAGGTAGCATTTTTATCGCCCTGCTGCACAAATGGCGCGGCATCAACCACAAAAAGGTTTTTACAATCGTGCGCCTGGCACCATTTGTTCAGTGCCGATTTTTTTGGGTCGTCGCCCATACGTACGGTGCCAACTTCGTGGATGATCTTGCCCGGTGCTTCTAAACCGTAGTTAGTATCTTTGCCCTGCATGGTACCATAAATAGCGCCCATGTTGTGCAATACTTCCTCAAAGGTTTCCTGCATATGTTTGGCCTGGTTTATCTCGTCGTTAGTCCATTTGTAATTGAAACGCAGCACCGGGATGCCGTATTTATCAACCACCCCGTTAGGGTCAATCTCGCAATAATTATCGGCACGGGCTATGGCAGTACCACGGCCGGCCATGCCAACCTGTGTGCCGTAAAAACGGCGGTAGTCATCCTTTAAGCCTGCGCCATAACCGCCGCCATCTTTCTTTTTACCATCGCGGCCCGGCACAGCGCCGTTCATGTCTTGTATTCCACCACCAAAACCGTACGATGGCATGTGCATGCCGCCGCCATATTCGATGTGGTAACCACGCGGGAAGTCCAGTTTTTTGTTATCTAACCACCAGGGCGAATAGATGTGTACACTGCCCACGCCATCTTCGTTATAACGTTTACGGTCCATCAGCTGCGGAAGGAAACCACCCGCGCCTGATCCGGTAGAATCATGCAGGTATTTGCCCACTACCCCACTGCTGTTTGCCAGGCCACCCGGGTGTGCTGCCGATTTTGAGTTTAAAAGTATCCGTGCCGATTCGCCCGCGCTTGCACCAAGTATCACTGTTTTGGCGTTTACCTGGTATTCCTGCAAATCATCCTTATTTACGTATGATACGCCGGTTGCAACACCATCCTTATTAGTAATAACCTCGCGCACCATGGCGTTTGTAATTACTTTTAAGTTGCCGGTTTTCATGGCCGGGATAACCAAACATGATGATGCCGAAAAATCGCCGTAAACCTTACAGGCACGGCCACATTGCCCGCAAAAAAAACATGCGCCACGGTCTTTATTGTTTGGAAGCGCTTCGGTTAGTACCGAACCACGGCCCGTAATGACTTTTACGCCTGCTTTGCTTGCGCCCTGTTTAATAAAAAGCTCATTTAAACGTGGTTTTGGCGGCGGCAGGAAAATGCCATCGGGTTCGCTTTCTATATTTTCTACCGTGCCGTAAATGCCTATCATACGGTCAACCTTATCGTAGTAAGGCTTAAGCTCGTCATAGGTTATAGGCCATGGGTCGGTAAGGCCATCTTTTGGTTTAAAATCTTCGGGGCCCATCCGTAACGAGATCCTTCCCCAGTGATTGGTACGGCCACCCAGCATGCGCGAACGAAACCAGGCAAATTCGGTACCATCTTTTTGGGTGTAAGGTTCGCCCTCCAGTTCCCAGCCGCCGTAGGCGGCATCAAAATCGCCAAAGGGGCGGGTGGTGCCCGCGCCGCGGCGTGCAGATTCCCATGCCCATTTTAACTGGTGCGAATCTGTTTTGGGGTCGAAGTAGGCACCTGCTTCCAGCATTAAAACCTTAATACCTGCATTTGCCAAAACGTAGCCGGCCATACCGCCGCCCGCGCCCGAGCCCACAACCACTACATCGTAGGTTTCGGTTGTTTTCTTGATCTGTATCTCTTCCATTAATATACTATATGTCGAACTATAAAATATTTGCGTTGATGATCTACAGTTGTTTCAGCGTGATGTTCTTAAATGCTACGTCCGCGCCGTGAGATTGTAAAGCGATGCGGCCTTTTGGGTAAGCTGCAAAGTCTTTCCAGGTTTTAAACTTGCTGTTGTTCAGCATTTCGGTCCATTCGGGGCCGCCTATCTGTACATCAACAGTTTGTTTACCATTAAGCCAAAAAGTCAGGTGGCCTTTATCTTTACGGATCTTGGCCGTGTTCCACTGACCTGCAGGTTTCGCTGCATCAGCAGGGGCTGCCTTTAAATCGTATAACGAACCTGCAAGGTGGCTCGGCTTTTTATTGTCTTCGGCTTTTACGTTATCTAATACCTGCATCTCGATACCCGAAAGGTAGGTAGCGCCTAAAGCAGGGTCTTCGTGAACGCCAAAAATAATACCGCTGTTACCGCCTTCTGCAATTTTCCAGTCAACAGAAAGTTCATAATTTTCGTACTCGCCATCGGTTACCAAATCGGCTGAATGCGGTGCTTTAGGGTCAAACTGCAAAGCGCCGTCAACAACGCTCCATGGGCCTGCGTCTTTTTGCAAATAAGCATGCCAGCCTGTGGTTGTTTTGCCATCAAATAACTTGGTTTGTGCCATAGTGGTGTACTGTAACGCTGCAATAGCAAGCGTGCTCAAGATCAATTTTTTCATTAGATGTTTTTTTAGCAGCGTAGGGGCGCTACGTGTAAATTTTAGAAAGCTAAATGTAGGATTTATTTTTATTGATGCTATATCAACGTAAACATCAATCAAAAATTTTACAGATGCAGAAGGAGTAAGGGGGCCATTAGTGCCTAATCCTTATGAAACAGGAAGTTCAACCCCGATGCTATGCCGAACTGCACATAAGCGTAGCTATCCTCAAAGTAGATGTTATAATCGTCCTGCCCGCGGTAACCGCCGCCCACCATAAACGATACATTTTGCATAAATGGAAATTGGTAGTAATATTTAAGCCCGGCGTTGAACCGCTTCTTTAAATTGAGCGCGCCGTAGCCATTGTACTTATCAGCTATATAAGTAAAATCGAACTGGATGCGCTGCCAATTTTTAAAGTCGGTTTTTTTTGGATCGATGTCGTCCTGGTATTTTTTGGCTATATTATATATATAGCCGCCATTTACGCGCACAAATCCGTAACGCCCGGGCAAGCCTACTGCTGTACCCGACTGGCCGAATAATCCGCGGTGGACCTCTACACCCAACGTGCTATAATGGTTATCAATGGTATTTGCCTTATCTATCCGTTTACCAATAGTATAGTTTGCCGAAAGGAAATCAGTACTAAACTTGCCGCTATCGCGGTTAAACCCGCCATCAGGTTTAAGTGTTGGCCCGCGAATGCCGTTGGAGTGGTGGGTGTATGATAATTGTAAAAACTGCGGTTTGTAAGGGTCGCGGTTTAGCCTGTAGTATAAATTACCGCTGGGCATATAGCTTGGCGATTTCACAGGCTCGCCGTTTGCTTTTAGTAACCGAAGTTTCACCCTTGTAGAAATATCAAAAAAGAAACGCGACTTAGCGCTGTTTAACATTACAAAGTGCGCGTTAATATCGCCCACCAGCATGGTTTTTACAGGCTGGAAAAGCTCCTGCCCAAAAAAGGATGGCTTTAAATTTTGTATGTAAATATTATTGAACGCGCGGTTAACCATACGATCGGCAACCTTGCCGGTATCTATAGGGCTAACTATTGTAGTATCGACAGCAGAGGCATAAGTCTTGCCCGATGTTGCCACAAATAGGAATAAAAAAAAGAAGAGCGCTTTAGTAAAGTGTTTAAACATATATCAACGAAAACTAATAAATGATTTACTTAGAAAATAGTTTTTCTTAATAGCAATTTAGAGTGCGGTTTATAAGGTTTCAAAAATACATGATACCACATCATAATAAAGTAAACATGCATAAAACAACAAAATTGCTTACCTTGCATGCTCATCTTTAATAATATAAGTGACTTTTCAGGATTTTAATTTCAACGAACAGCTTTTAGAAGGCGTTTTGAGCATGGGGTACACTACTCCAACCCCTATCCAGTCAATGGCCATCCCGGCTATTTTAAATGGCGACGACCTTATAGCCTGCGCACAAACAGGCACCGGCAAAACAGCATCATATTTGCTGCCGGTTCTAAATTATATATGTAACACGCATAAGCACCATACAACTGCCCTTATACTTGCCCCAACGCGCGAGCTTGCCCAGCAGATAGACCAGCAGGTAGAAGGCCTTGCCTATTTTACGGGCGTAAGCTCGCAGGCGATTTTTGGTGGTGGCGACGGTATGGCTTACGAGCAGCAACGCCGTGGCATACAAAATAACGTGAACATCATTATAGCCACCCCGGGCAGGCTTATTGCCCACCTTACATCAGGCGTGTTAAAGTTTAATGATATTACGCATTTGGTATTAGACGAGGCCGACCGCATGCTCGATATGGGGTTCTCTGATGATATTATGCGTATTATAGGTTATCTGCCTAAAAAACGCCAAACGCTTTTGTTCTCGGCTACCATGCCGGGCAGGATCCGTACGCTGGCCAAGGCTATTTTGACAGATCCGCAGCAAATAAACATTGCCATATCGCAACCTGCGGCAGGTATCGACCAGCAGATCTACAAGTTGCATGACGGGCAGAAAACGCCTTTGTTAAAAATGCTTTTGAAAGATGGTGGCTACTTAAGCTCAATCATTTTTGCATCCCGTAAGGAAATTGTAAAATCGCTTTATAAAGAGTTGAAGTCGGCCCATATTAGTGTGGCCGCTTTTCACTCAGACCTTCAACAGAACGAGCGCGAAGAGATTCTGCTAAAATTCAAGAACAAGCAATTGCCTGTAATAATTGGTACCGATGCACTATCGCGCGGTATTGATGTGGAGGGTATTGACCTGGTGGTGAACTACGACGTGCCCGGCGACCCCGAAGATTATGTACACCGTATTGGCCGTACCGCACGCGCCGCATCTAAAGGTACAGCGATAACTTTCGTGAATAACCGCGACCTTAAACGTTTAAAAAGCATTGAGGACCTGATAGAGAGACCGATCGCTCTTAAAGAACTGCCTGAAGTGTTGCAAAGTATTGAGGCGCCGCCACGGGAAGATCGCCCCCATGGTTCTGCATCCGGCCAGCGCAGGGACGGTCAACGCAACCCAAAACGCTTTGGTAATAAGAAACCACCGCGCCCGGCTTCAAATTAAACCTTTTAAAAAATAGCTGGTCTATTTGTTTTGTATAGTCAATGCGTTACATTTACACAAACCAAATTAAACAAACCAGATAATGACATCAAGACGTTCGTTCCTGAAAAGCACCGCGGTGCTTTCGGCCGGCCTGCTATTGGCACCAGAATTATATGCAGCCCATAAAAAGAGATATGTGGGCGTACAGCTTTACACCGTGCGCGATGCAATGGCTAAAGACCCAATTGCTACACTTGCCAAAGTTGCTAAAGTAGGCTTTAACTCGGTTGAAGGTGCTACCTACACCGGTACGCAAAAATTCTACGGAATGGAGCCTGCCGAATTTAAAAAGGTATTGGGCGACAACGGCCTTATTATGCCAAGCGGGCACTTTATGCTGGGCGAAGGTATGCCAACCGCTAAAGGCACCATAAGCAACGAATGGCAAAAAGCTGTTGACGATGCTGCTGCTGTAGGCCTTAAATATATGGTTTGCGCATATTTGTTAGACAGCGAGCGCGGCACACTTGATCATTATAAAGAAACTGCCGAAAAATTGAATAAAGCAGGCGAAATAGCTAAAAAAGCAGGCATCCAGCTTTGTTACCATAACCACGATTTTGAATTTGCATCGCAGGATGGTAAATACCCGTACGATGTATTGCTGAACACCACCGATGCCGACCTGGTAAAAATGGAGATGGATATTTATTGGATGTACAAAGCCAAGCAAGACCCTATTGCCATGTTTAAAAAACACCCGGGCCGTTTCCCGTTATGGCACGTAAAGGATATGGATAAAACGCCAAAACAAATGTTTACCGAAGTAGGTAACGGTGTTATCCCTTTCAAAACCATTTTCCCGCATGCTAAAAAGGCTGGCTTAAAATACTTTTTCAACGAGCAGGATATTTGCCCCGGCGATCCGTTCGTGAGTATCACCCAAAGCTACAACTACATAAAGGCGAATAAATTTCACGTTTAGTAAGAGAAGAAAGACAATAAGAGTCAAGATATAAGAAAAAGCCCGGTTGCGTAAGCAGCCGGGCTTTTTTATGTTCATTTTCCCGCGCGTTTTTCTCCACGGGTTTTATTTATTCTTACACCACTTTTATCCCATATTTGGTCAATAGCCCTTCCAGCCCCGCCATGGCGAAAACCGCTTTTTTGAGGTTGTTCAATTCAGGGTCCAGGATGATGTTGTAGGAGGTTGCGAAATTTACAGCCGAAAGATCGCTGCGGTTAAAAACGGTTTCGAGCAGGTCGCATTCGTCAAAAACGGAACCGTTTAAATTGGTTTGGGTGAAGCTTACTTCTTTTAATGACGAGCGTTTAAATTTGGTCTTCACCATTTTTTTACCCGCGAAGGAAGCATAATCTAAAATACAATTATCAAACCCAACGCCGAACAAAAAATCTTCGCTTTTGCTGAAGTTTACGCCCATTATTTTACACCCTTTAAATGCGATATCGTTAAGGGTTGAGGAGTCAAATTGCATCATAGACAGGTTGCATTCCTCGAAAGTGCAATCCAAAAACTTGTTGCGGCCAAAGTTGCTGTTGCTAAAATCGCAGTTGCGGAACGTACAGCTTTGAAACTCTTTATGGTTTACAACAGCGCCGGTAAGCACCATTTTATCGAAGGCTTTATCGTCGTAATGTGGTTGGGTAAACATGGGTTAAAGGTAAGGTTTTGGTGAAATTGAATGAGTTGAAACCGTCCAAAAATTCTCCACAACGTTAGTGTGGAGTGAGAGGAAATAATACAGATTAAAAATTGTCAGCCTGAGCTTGTCGAAGACATAAGCACGCAAAGGCTTTACACCATGACAACCGCGTAGTTCTACTCACCCTGCGACACTACGTGCGCGATCCTCTCTGCTGCGCAAAGAGGGTGAGAAGAAAAACCAGTTCTTAAATCCTCTTTCCGCGCAGCGAAGAGAGGGTGATCGAGCGAAGCAATGACCGGCTGAGTAAGATCACGAATGGACAGGCCAACTACTGCTTATTGTCCTTCCTGTTATGATCATACAGGCTCTCCATACCATTCTTACAAAACCCTATTCACCTGCCCCGCCAAATCAGCAATCACCTCTGCCGATTTAATAATGCGCTCGTGCCCGGCACCGCTGTAGCTTTTGGTTTTAATGGAGGGATGGGCTTTTAAAAATGTTTGCAGGTAGGCATTGGGCAGCATGGCATCCTGCTCGTCATAGGCCAGCCAATGGTTTAGCGTGTCGTCAAACTTATACAATTTCTGCATGGCATATTCTGACGGGTAAACACCATAGCGAGAATTAAAATCGTCAAGGAAAGCTTGCTGCGCAGCATCCGGTACACCAACCGCTGTCATGCTCCTCATAAAGTTCTCCTGCAATAAAATGAACGGCGCGATGCTGATAAGCAGTTTTGGGGTAATACCCAGATCCGTTAATGCTGATACATTAGCCATCGTTCCAAAGGAATGGCCGATAGCGATATCCGGTTCGCCTGTTTTGGCAATCACAGCTTTAACCGCATTGGCAAATAGTAAAAGGTTAGACAGGTCGCCATCTGAACTGCCGTTTGCAGGCGCATCAAACGCTACGATCTGCAAGGCTGGGTTTTCCTTTAAGGCGATTATCATGCCATCAAAATCGGCCGCTTTTGAACCCCAGCCGTGGCTTAGTAAAACGCTGGTATCACCATTACCCCATTTAAAGCCATTTACCTGTAATTGCTTATGGGTAAAATATGGATCGTCGACAACCACGCTAAACTTTTCGGCTTCGCTCATAAGCTGTTCCTGCTGTAAGCGCAAGGGCATTTTTGGCGGGTAGCAGATCAGCTGCCATAGTATGGTATTAAGTTCTTCGGGTTTATTTTCGGCTATCAGGAGTTTAACGTCCTGTATAATTTGCTTCAATTTTTTCATATGGTAGATAGCTACTCAAAGCTATAAATTAAAATAGAGCCGATAGTGGTAAATTATATAAGTTTACACTATATCTAACAAGCCGGATTTACGTATATGAAGCAAATATTGAAAATTGTGGGTGTTATTGTGCCGGTATTGGTTGTGTTACTTTTGCTTGCTTCATTGTTAACGGTGTTTAAAGCCCCAACCTATCATTTATGGTTGCTGGCCATAGCCGTGACCGAATTCCCGCTGATATTTATTGGGATAACAAGCGTGCTGTTAATTGCCTGCGTTTGGGTAGAAAAGTATCAGTCGGTTTCTACTGTTGCAGGATTATTGGCGCTGATGCTGTTTGTATCGCCCATTATCAGGGCATACATGGTGGCATCATCGCTTAAGCAAAACTTTAATACCGCATTCGGGCCGGGCAGCACCATCATCAAAAGGGATAATGACCAAAGCCCGTTCAGCTTTTTTAAACTGTTTAGTACTGCCGATAACTCTGTCGTAAACAATACATTAACGTATAGCGATAATTTAACGCTCGACTATTACCCCGCGCAATTTGGAGGTAAAAGGCCTTGCATAATTGTAGTACACGGGGGCTCATGGAGCAGCGGCGATAGCAGGCAACTGCCCGAACTGAATACTTATTTAGCAAAGGCCGGGTACAATGTGGCGTCTATCAATTACCGGCTTGCGCCAAAATACGAGGCACCACTGGCCATTGACGATGTTGGGCAGGCGTTTACTTATCTGCGACAAAATGCAGATAAGCTGAACATCGATACCGATAATTTTGTGCTTTTAGGCCGCTCTGCAGGGGCACAAATTGCCCTCTTATCGGCTTATAACCGCCCTCAAAACGGCCTGAAAGGTGTCGTTAATTTTTATGGGCCGGCAGATATGGTTTGGGGGTATTCGAAACCGGCAAGCAAGCTGGTGATGGACTCGCGCGGGGTGATGGAGCGTTACCTGGGCGGTACTTATAAAGCCATGCCCGGTAAATACCTCGCCAGTTCGCCAATTGAATTTGTAACCAAAGCGACTTTACCAACGCTTACTATACATGGCGGCAACGATGTGCTGGTATCGCCAATACACAGCCAAAAATTGGATGTCAAACTTACCCAAAACGGTGTAATGCATTACAACCTTGTTTTGCCATGGGCCACCCACGGGTTCGATTATAACCTGAACGGCCCGGGCGGGCAACTATCTACCTATGTGGTAGAACGGTTTATAAACACCGTTTGCAAGTAAACGATATTTAATTTATTAATTTATTTTGTTCATTTATTTTGCCTTTTACTTAAAAATACCAGTATAACTTTTATTTTTACAATAAGAGATTTGCTAACCAATGAATAATTTTAATATTCTTTTTTATTCGGCCCCTAATCCGATGTGGGTATTTGACATCATTACCTTGCAAATATTGGAGGTGAATAATGCTGCCGTTACTGCTTATGGTTATAGCAAACAACAATTTCTAAGTAAAACAATAAAAGATCTTCGGCCCCCGGAAGATATGCAACTTGTAGAGAGAATAATTTCGGAGATAAAAACGGATCAAACATACTTTCGGGAATTTAGGCACCAGGATAGCTGCGGCAGGACATTCGATGTAGAAATCATGTCGTATGCTATGATTTTCGATGAAAGGCAGGTAAGGCTTGTTGTTACTCAAAACATCGAGGAGAAAAAGGCGATAGCCGGCCAGCTAAAATTTACACAGCACAAGTTGAGCCGTATGCTCGAAACTACCAGCATTGGTTTTTTCCAGGTAGACCATAACTCGATAGTAACCTACTGGAACCGCGCTGCCGAAGGATTAATAGGATATAACCGTAAGTACGTTTTGGGTAAAAATTTATGGGATGTTTTCCCCGAAGTCGTTGATACGGATTTTTATTCCAGGTATCAGCAAGCAATAAAAGAGCGCCGGAACGAAGAGTTTATTTCTTATTTCTGGCCTATTCAAAAATGGTTTACTGTAATTATATACTATGTTGAAGAAGGTGTAATTATACACTTCAGGGATATAACCGAAAGTAAAATTTACGAAGAACAGCTACTGGACAAAATTGTGAGATTAAAAGAAGTATCTCATTTAAATTCGCATTATCTGCGCAAACCTGTTGCCAGTTTACTTGGTTTAGCCGACCTGATTACTAACGCATTAATTAGCAATGACGAATTTAAAATGGCTGCCGGCTACATCAAAGAATGCAGCCTTGAACTTGACGCAGTTTTACGTAAGGTAAATAACAAGGTAAATAATGAATTGGAACCAGTTGCCTACGAGGAGATCAGAAACTTCTCTTTAAATAAAGCATTAGGGCAGGTGATTGCAGAGGTGCAAAAGCAATTCACTGTGCATACCATTGTTTTAAACAGCAAAGAAAACGTTACTTGTTATGGCAACGAGCATAGTATTGCAGTGGCAGTAAAACAACTATTATACAATGCCATAAATTTTTCACCTTCTGCAAACAGGGTCGAGGTTTGCCTTGAGGTGGTGAGTAAAAATGCAATCGTATCTGTACGGGATTTTGGTATAGGGATAGATAGCCAAACCCTTAATCGCATTTTTATGAGTTTTATTAACAAAAGCGTTGCTGAAGAATTAGGGACAGGTTTAAGTAAAGTGTCAGATGTAGCTTTAAGGCACAATGGAAACGTATGGGTAGAAAGTAAGCCCGGTAAAGGTGCAACATTTAGCATGCGGCTCCCTATGTCTAACATTGGCGTTTACAAGCAAATTGGAAACACAAACTTCTCTGATTACCAAGGGGCCGGTATGTTGGTAACATATGATGAGCCGTTAGCCTGTATCGTATCTGAGTGGGAGGGTTTTCACAGTTTACACACCATAAAAACCGGATGCCTTAAGTTGTTGAACTTTGTTGTAGATAAACAGGCCAAATTAATCTTAAACGATAACATAAAAGTAATAGGTACCTGGAACGATGCTGTAGAATGGGTTGCTAATGAATTTTTTCCAATGCTGCAAAATGCGGGTGTCACTCATATAGCCTGGGTTTATTCGTCAAGTACGTTTAGCAGGCTCTCGGCAGATATGACCATAGCTAACCTTAATGGCAATATCGTAGTTGAAACATTTGAAGACAGTGCTATTGCAAAACAATGGTTGCACAAAATGAGTAAGACCTACAATCCTGAATAATAATCATAGCCAACTTCTGCCCAATAATCTGGCGGGCGCTGGTTGCTGAAGGTAATAGTGCCGATGCGTTTAAGGTTTTTGATGCCGTACTTTACCGGGATAATGAGGCGCAGCGGTTCGCCATGTTTTGGCATAAGGGGTTGGTTGTTCATTTCATATGCCAATAGGGTTTGCGGGTGCAGGGCGCTTGGCATATCAATCCCTACATAATATTTCTTATCCGGCGTGGCCATGCCTACGTATTCCAGTTGGGTTTGGTCGGTAAGCTTAAAGTGTTCTATAAAATCGGTGAACTTTACACCACCCCAGTGCGAGATCTGGTCCCAGCCTTCCACGCATTTAAAATCGTAGATGATTTCAGTTTTTGGGAGCGATTTGATCTCATCTAAGGTGATCTTCATCACCTCGCCCGATTGCTTTTTTACCTGTAGCATCCACCCGTCTACATCTATGGCATCTTTTATACCAACGCCGCTATTGTAGCGCACCACTTTTGCCGCCCGCTCTTTTGGGTAGGTTTTAACCAGATTGTTATTGCTAAACACCCTGCGGAAGGCAAGCTCTGTTTTATTTAAAGCCCTGCGCAATGGCGCTTTTGCCCCGGCAGTAGCCGTACGCATTTCTTTAGGCGAATTTTTAAGCCAGTTCCAGCCACCGTAGGCCGCGCCCGACATGACTGCGAACGTACCGAACGAAATGAACGTACGCCTGTTTATTTTCTGCTCGGTAGTGAGCGGCTTTTTTGGCTTTTTACTTTTCATTGCTTACGGTCGGTTTAATAATATGTTTTGGCTGATCGTTTACTACCTCGAAACCGGTAACAACCGATTGAAAGTTTCGCCACCCGGCAAGCACCACCTGAACCACATGGATGATAAAGAAAAACACGTAGCCAATGGTGAGCACAAAATGTTCTATCCGCGCGGCATGATAGCCGCCGCAAAGCCAGGTGATGGTGCTAAACTGTACGGGTTTGTAAATAGCCAGCCCGGTTATCAGCGAGCCGAACCCCATTAAAATAATAGCGGTATAGGCTATCCGCTGCGCGGCATTATATTTTTTTTGAGGCGGCGCCATCTTGCGGATATGCAGATCGTGAAGCAATACCAGCCACGCCTCTTTAAACGAATTGCGCTTGGGAACCAACTCCCGCCACTGGCCGGAGATTATAGTGTACAGCACATATACCACACCGTTAATGGCAAAGAACCACATAAATAGAAAGTGGAAAGCCATGCCCTCTGCCAAACGGCCGGGTATGTTAAGCGCGTCGTTAAACCATTTGGGGAAGAACCTGAAAAACGTTTGACCAAAAAAGCCAAATGTATAAGTATCGTTAGCCCAGTAAATGAGCATACCGCTCCAGATCATAATGGTGAGGATCGGGAAGTTTACCCAATGTGTCCACCGCATGGCTAAAGAATGTTTCTCTTTTATCGCTTTCATTATCTATATAAAAATAGCATTAAATATTGATGCCGAATTAATTACTTGCAGTAACCGTTTGCGGAAACGCCAAACGGGTTGCAGCAGATATTTGGCCTGTCTGCATGTTCTGTATAAACCCGATCAGCTCCCAGCCTTGTGCCGAAAAATTCTTTGGTAAGGCAATGCTGGCCTCGCCGGTTTTAATGTTCCCTATCGGGATAGTTTGTAATTTGTTTACGATCTGGATGTGTTGCAGCGTACGGCCACCGTTCTCGCCGCTTTTAACAACCGAAGTGGCATTCTTTTGTACCAAGGCCAACACCAAAGCCGAGTTGGCTGATGCGCCTTCGGTATCGTATTTTACCGTCGCCTTATCTTTACCGGCCGTTAATCCCGTTAGGGTAATTTGTGTTTTTGAAGTACTCGCCAAACTTGTGCGGATGGCGTTACGCAAGGTGCCTTGTGCCGAGCCTACAAATTCGGTGCGGCCGTTTACAATGGCCTGAGGCGTATAAACGCCGCTTAGTTTTAGCCAGCCTGCATAAGTGCTTTGGCGTTTACTAAAGTCGGCACTGCTAAAAATATCTTTCCAACCAAGGCGGTTCCAGTAATCTACGTGGTAGGCCAATATATAAACGGGTTTGCCGGCAGTCTCCTTTTGTACACGGGCAACTAATTCATCTGCTGATGGGCAACTGGAGCAGCCTTCGGAAGTAAATAGTTCTACTACCGCGAAGCCTTTATCGTCGCCTTTGGTAACAATGGGTTTGCCTGGTTTTGCAAAGCTTGCGAACAGCAACCCTGCAATGGCAATGCAACTAATAGCGCTAAATATTTTTATCTTTTTCATGGATGGATGCGTTTTTATGGGCTTAGTCGGTACGCCGATCAAATCCTTACAAATAATATTACATTTATAAATGCGCCTTGTTTATATACGTAAGGTACGGCAAATAAATTTTGTAAGGATATTGATGAAATACCGACTAACATGACAGATTTATAAATGGACATGACAGAACAAGGGCCAGATACCCACCAGCTCGACCCGCATAATTGGGTAAAAAACCACGCTGACTATTTATATAGGTACACCATTACCCGTGTAAGCGATGAAGAACAAGCCCGTGACCTGGTGCAGGAAACTTTTCTGTCGGCGTTGCAGGGCTTGGAGAAGTTTGCCGGCAAAAGCTCGGAACGGACGTGGTTAACAGCCATCCTGAAGAATAAAATTATAGATACCTACAGGAAAAAATCATCCGGCTTAAAAATGGCCGGGGTTGATAAGGCCGAGATCGAGCAACAAGATTTTTTTAATGCTGATGACGGTCACTGGACAAAAGAACATGCCCCGCAAAGCTTTGGGATAGACAGCGCGGATATACTAATGAACAAGGAGTTTAACCAGATCCTTAAACGGTGTATGAATAAACTGCCTTCGCTGTGGCTCTCCGTTTTTACCATGAAGCATATGGACGATGAGGCTACCGACTTTGTTTGCGCCGAGTTGAACATCAGCACATCAAACTATTGGGTAATTATTCACCGGGCAAAACTTAATCTGAGGGCATGCCTTCAAAAAAACTGGATGTAGATATGAACGATTTGAAAAGTATAATATACAACTGCAGGCAAGCCACTTTTTTAATAGAGAAGCGCATGCTGAGCAAACTAACCTTTAGGGAACGGATAGAATTACGCATACACCTTGCCGGGTGTGATGTGTGTACAAATTATGTTAAACAAAGCCAAAAGATAAACGATATGGTAAAACAGTTACTTAAAAGCAATACCAATACTGCTGTGCATTTAGATGAAAGTTTTAAGGAGGCCATGCAGGAGCAGATAGAAGATAAGCTAAATAAAAATTAAATTATTTGTAAGGTTAGTTTAATGGCCCCGACAAAGGGGTAAATTAAAAAACTAAAAACAAATGAAAACGTACAACAGAAATCAAAGGTCGGCCTTTTCGGCTATGCTGCTTACTGCAGTTGTTGCTTTATTTTTTAGCGTTAACGTGAATGCCCATTCGGTTAACCGCGCCATCAATCAAAACATTGCCGCTATTGATACCGGCAAAATGAAGATGAAGGAAGACAAAATGACGATGAAAAAGAAAAAAGCCGCCAAAATGGACAAAAAAATGGAAAACGATAAGATGAAAGAAGATAAGATGGGCAGTAAAATGTAATTAAGGTGTGTTTTGTGTATGAAAAGTTGGGGGAGCTAAAATCCCCCTTCTTTTTTTAAGAATAATTTAATCAGATATGAAAAAGTATATACTATTGGCGTTGGGGTTTATGTTTGCTGCACAGGTAATGGCGCAAACAGGTTTAAAAAAAGGCGATACCGCGCCACCATTTACAGCTAAAGATAATACCGGGAAAACGGTAGACCTGAAAGCATTGCTAAAATCAAACAAAGCGGTGGTGTTGTTTTTTTATCGCGGCCAATGGTGCCCGTATTGCAATAAGCAAATGCAGCACATTCAAGACTCGTTACAGTTGCTTACAGGCAAAGGCGCCTACGTAATTGGCGTAACACCCGAAACAGACGAGAACATTAAAACCACTGTTGCTAAAACCAAGGCAACGTATTCTATAGTGCAAGATAAAGGGTACAACATCATGAAAAGTTACGGCGTAAAATATGTGATGGAAGATGCCACGGTTAAAAAGTACCAGGGCTACGGTTTAGACATGACCAAAGCTAACGGCAATGCCGAAAACGTACTGCCGGTGCCTGCAACCTATGTAATAAACAGCGCGGGCAAAATAGAATTTGTCCATTTTGATAAGGATTATAGCAAGCGCGCATCTGTAAAAGATATTTTGGCTGTGCTTTAAACAAAGCAACTTATTTCTTAATTTGCCTTGGGTTGTGTAAGACGCCCGGGCATTTCTAGTTCGTGAACATGAAAAAACTATTGATACTACTTATACTATGTTCGGGTGCTGCCATGGCGCAGGAAAAAAATCAGCAGACACTCAAGTTTGCTATCGTGGGCGATGTGGTTAAAGAATCTGTGATCACTATGGATTCGCTGAAGCAATACACCATAAGCGCTATCGGGGATATAAAAGTAACCGACCATACCGGGGCGTTCAAGCACCAGGACGATGAGCTGAAAGGCATCCTACTGAAGGATGTATTATCGCACACAAGAATTAAAACAACCAGCCCTAAATTGCTGAGCCGTTTTTACTTTGTTTGCGCCGGCGCAGATGGTTACAAAGTGGTGTATTCCTGGAATGAATTATATAATACCGAAGTTGGCAACCATGTGTACATCATTATGGAGAAGAATGGTATCAAGGCGGATAAAATGCCCGAGAGTATGCAAATGACATCCGCCAACGATTTTAAAACCGGCCGCAGGTATTTGCATAATTTGGATAAGATCGTGGTGAGCCAAGTACAGTAGATAAGTGTTAAGTCAAAAGTTAAAAAAAAGGCTGTTGATAAAGCTTGGTTTAACATCATTGCCGTTGGCTTTAGCCAACGGATCAGAGCAGGAAGTAAATGGCTTTAGCCCAACTAAATTAACTGGTTAAACTAAAGCCACCCCTTGTTAACCTGCTATTCCGCCCCATAAATGGGCGGCAATTAAAGAAGTTTAATCAAGCTATCTCCAATTCATACTCACTAATGCCATCCAATTCCTGCGGGTTATGGCTTACGATGAGTGTTGTTGAGCCAAGTTCTGTAAACACGCCTTGTAGATCTTTTATCAATGCCGATTTCATTTTGATGTCGAGGGCAGAGAAGGGCTCATCCATCAGCAATAACTTTGGTTTGATAGCCAGCGCGCGAAGCATTGCCAGCCGCTGCTGCTGCCCGCCGGAAAGGTGATTCGGTTTATGGTTGGCAAAAGTTTCTAATCCGCCAATGGTTAAAAGGCGGTCTATCCATTGCGCGTCTTTAGTAGCGTATTCAAGATGTTCCTTTATCGTCATGTTCGGGAACAGCGCGTAATCCTGGAAAACGAAACCGATGTTTCTTTGCTGTGGCGATATATTTATCTTCTGCCCCGCATCAAACCAAATATTATTTACTGTTTTAATCGTGCCGATATCAGGTGTTATCAACCCCGCCAACATTTTTAAAAATGTAGTTTTCCCCGCGCCGGACGGGCCGGTGATACGTGTGATGCCGCCGGGTTTAAAGTCCTTCTTTATCCGCAGTACCCGCAAGCCGTTGTAGGCCTTCAGCTTTTTTTCGATGTTTACCGCTATCATTCTAAAGGGCTTTTTGCCTGGTATTTATTGTAAATAAAAACACTCAACACCATCACAAAGGTAATGGCAAACAAGATAAGCGAATAGTTATTGGCGGCGGTGTAATCCATCTGCTCTACTGAATCATAAACCGCGATAGATGCCACCCGCGTAACGCCGGGGATGTTGCCGCCTATCATCAGCACTACACCAAATTCGCCCAGGGTATGGGCAAAAGTTAAAACGGCTGCTGTTAGTAATGATGGTTTGATGTTGGGCAACAAAACGTATCTAAAAGTTTGCCACTGCGATTTACCCAGCGTATAAGATGCCTGCGCCAATGATGTTGGCAATTGCTGAAACGCCGATTTAACCGGGCTGATCATAAATGGCATACTGTAAATTACCGACGCCAGCACCAACCCTTGGAAAGAGAATACAAACTGCACATCAAACGTTTGTTGTAGCCAATGCCCCAACCCCCGCTGCGGACTAAAAGCCAGCAGCAAATAAAAGCCCAAAACAGAAGGCGGCAGCACCAAAGGCATGGTAATAATAGCTTCTATAATTATCTTGAATAACGAGCGCTTTTTTGAAAGCCACCAGGCCAGGGGCAAACCAATCAATAGCAATATCATGGTGGTGATAGCCGCTAATTTAAGGGTAAGCCAAATAGGTGACAGGTCCATACGTTATAGGGTGTGGTAACCGTAAGCTTCAAATATTTTTTTAGCTGCCGGGCTTAATATATACCGATAAAATTTTTCGGCAGATGATTTGTCCTTTGCGTTTTTGAGCACTACCATGGCCTGCTCGATCGGTTCGTAATCTTTCGGGCTCAGAGTTTTGTAATAAAGCGGCACTTTATTATTTGCATCTTTAATAAGGGCTAACGTGGTAAACCCAGCCTGCACAACACCTGTAGTGATATAGGTATTTACCTGCGTGATGCTTTCGCCAAAAACGATCTTTGGTTGCATTTTATCATAAATGCCGGCCTTGGTTAAAGCCTGCATGGCAGCTTTGCCGTAAGGCGCAATGGTCGGGTTACCAATGGCTATTTTTTTAATATTTTCATTCAGAAGTAACTTACTCCAATTGGTGAAGTCTAAATTTTGTGTGCTGCAAATGATAAGCACACCTTGCGCGTAAACCATGCTGTTTTTAATAGTGAACCCGTCCTTTTGCAAAGCCTCGGGAAACTGTCTGTCTGCCGACATAAATATATCATAAGGTGCACCATTGCGGATCTGGGTAGACAGGCTACCCGATGAACCGGAGATAACTTCTACATCTATTTTAGTGCGTGTTTTAAAATCGCGTTTTAAATCCTTCATTACCGGCTGTAGGTTGGCGGCAATAGCCACTGTTATTTTTTGCGCGTGCGCACCAACAATGGAATATCCCCAGAGAATGAAAAGCAACGAAAACGTTTTAGTGAATAGTTTCATCGGTGGCAATGTGTTGTTCCACAAAATACGCATTATTGCAACATCGGTACAAATGTTAAATGATAATCCAAATACCTTACATTTGTTTAGCGTTGGCCGCCAATTGTAAACGCTTTCTGTAAACCATCATCAACAAAAATGAAAAGAATTATCACCCTTTTGCTGGCTATTGCTGCCGGCATCTTTAATTCAAGCGCACAAGCCCCAAAGTTTATTACCGTTAAAGGAAAAGAAGTAATAGGCACCGATGGTACGCCCTTTTTGATGCGCGGTACAAACCTGGGTAACTGGCTGGTGCCCGAGGGTTATATGTTTAAGTTTAAAAAGGTTAATTCGCAACGTTTGATAAACGAGGCGTTAACCGAACTGGTTGGGCCGGAAGAAATGAAACTGTTTTGGCGAAATTTCCAGGACACCTACATCACCGAGGCGGATATCAAATTCCTAAAAGCCTCGGGTATGAACTCCATCCGCATCCCGTTCAACTATAAGCTTTTTACCTACGAAGATTATATGGGTCAGAACAACCCAAACCGCGGGTTCGAACTGCTGGACAGGGTGCTTGGCTGGTGTAAAAAGGCAAACCTGTATGTAATACTGGATATGCACTGCGCACCCGGCGGCCAAACCGGCGATAATATCGACGATGGTAACGGCTACCCGTTCCTGTTCACCAGCGCGTCAAGCCGTAAACTTACTGCTGATATCTGGCGCAAAATTGCAAATCATTACAAGAACGAAACCATTATTATGGGGTACGATCTGTTGAATGAACCCATAGCCCATTACTTTGATGTAAAGGCCATAAACCCACATTTAGAGCCAACTTATAAGCAAATAACCGAGGCAGTACGCTCGGTTGATAAAAACCACATTGTATTTATTGGCGGCGCGCAGTGGGACAGCAATTTCAAGATCTTCGGTAAGCCGTTCGACAGTAAGAGTGTGTACACCTTCCACAAATATTGGACGGAAGTTAAGCAAGACGTTATACAGGAATACATGGACTACCGCGACAAATACAATGTACCTATCTACGTTGGCGAAACCGGCGAGAACGAAGATGCATGGGTAAAAGATTTCCGCATCCTGTGCGAAAAGAACCGCATTGGCTGGCATTACTGGCCATACAAAAAGTTGGATAACTTAAAAGGCATTATCAGTTTTAATGTGCCCGATGGTTACGAAGATATCATCAACTATACCGAAAAGGATCGCGGCAGTTTCGAGAACATCCGTAAGGCAGCTCCCGCAGATCGTGAAAAGATATGCAAAGCCTTATGGGCATTTTTAGAGAACAGTAAATTTGTGAATTGCATCCCCAACAAAGGGTATATAGGGGCATTGGGGTTGAAGGTACCGGCTAAACAAAATTAATTAACATATATTTATGAGAAACTTTTTCACCTGCCTTATACTGTTATGCCTGTTAACGGGCACATCGTTTAAGCCTGCACCAGAATGGACCGCTCTTTTGGATAAAAACCTGTCGAGGTGGGAAACTTACCAAAGTTATTATCATAAACCTGGTTACAAAGGGCAGCAGCCGGTGGATGAGTATGGCAATCCGCTTAAACCCATTGGTTACAATGTAAACAAGAACAATGTTTTTTCGGTGGAAATGCAAAACGGCGAGCCGGTATTAAAAATAACCGGAGAGATATACGGCTGTATTTTTACCAAGCAAGATTTTAAGAACTATGATCTTAAACTAAAATTTAAATGGGGCGAAAAGAAATGGGTGCCCAGGCTGGATGATTACAAAGACTCGGGCTTATTATACCATTCGCAGGGCAAGTGTGGTGTAGAATATTTTCGTACATGGATGCTCAGCCAGGAGTTTCAGGTGGTAGAGAATAGCACCGGCGATTACTGGTCGCAATCTACATCTCAGGCGGACGCAAAAGCGGTAAAAGATTCCAGCTTTAAATTCAATAACCTGAATGGCAAATGGACACCGATAGGCGGTGGTACCGGCAACGGAAGTTTCTGCGAAGCAGGGGCCAAAATGGATAAGCATATGGGCGAATGGAACGAGATGGAACTTATTACCTATGGAGACAAAAGCTTGCACATTGTTAACGGCAAGGTGGTTATGGTGCTAAAAAATTCGCGGTTTAAAGATGGTGATGTTATGAAACCTTTAACACATGGTAAACTTCAGCTGCAAAGCGAAGCAGCCGAAGTTTATTATAAAAATATCATCATTAAGCCCATAACGGGGATACCGGCTAAGTACGCACAGTACTTTAAATAGGCTTACCTACTTGTCACTAATCATTACCGGTGTGCCTTTAACGCCGCCCATAATAATGATCTTGGTATTTGGCGAAAGGGCAATATCTTTTTGGGCTTTAATGCTTTCGTATTGTAGCTGCTTATCAGATAAACCGGTGGAAAGGATCTTCTGGTAATCTGCTATACCCTGGGCTTCCACGCGTTTACGGTCGGCTTCCTGGCGTTCTTTCTGCAGCACGAAGGTCATCTTCTGTGCTTCCTGCTCGGCATTGATTTTAGATTCGATACTTGCCTTCACAGATGCCGGCAACGAAATATTGCGCACCAGGATCTGTTGCAGGTCGAGGCCGCGTTTTTCAAAGCTAAGTGCTATGGTCGAGTTTATTTTATTTTGAAATTCCTGTCTTTTTATCGAGTACAGGTCAACCGCTGCATAGTTCACTGCGTTATCGCGTATGGCGGTGCGGGCTACCGTGCGTACAATTTTGTCCACGTAGTCCATGCCAATATTCTGCATAATAAAAGGAGCCTTGTTGGCATTTACTTTATAAAGCACGGTTAGGTCTATCGTAACCTCCAACCCGTCTGATGATAGCACGCGGATGGCGTCATCGCCCTGCACTTCGCCTTCGCTGTGCACGGCGCTCATGGTGTAGTTTTGGGTTTGGGTGTTAAAGGTGATTACATCAACCAGGGGGTTAATAACATGCAGGCCGCTTTCCAATACATCGTTTTGCACTTTACCAAACAGTACCTGTACGCCAACTTTACCGGGATCGATTACCTTAAAAACCGAAAATAGCAGGCTGATGCCTGCTATTGCTATACCTATAATGCTAATAATGCCGCCAAAGCGGTTAATAGGCTCAGCAGAACGTTTTATTGTTATACCTACAACAAGCACAACAATACCAACAATTATTAAAAACATCGTATGTTTTGGTTAGGGTTATTTTGTTTTTGTAGGTTAGATATGCGAATGGGTTTATTGTTACATTATTTATTGTTCTGCAAGTTCTTGATCTCTTTTATCAGCCTTATTTTAAGGGTGATAATGATACCGGCTATAAACGCGCAGGCTAAAACATACTCCCAGCGCGCTGCTTCAACGGCATTCCAGATAATAATGATACACAAAAATATAGCGATGTTATAAAACACGTTAAGTGCTACCTTTTTGCCCATATTAGTAAACGTTTAGTTCGGGGTCTATCTCGGCTTTCCAGGCTAAGATGCCTCCTTGCAGGTTGCTAAGGTTGGTATAACCTTGTGCCTCTAACTGCATAATTGCGGCCATACTGCGTTTGCCGCTTCTGCACATAACAACAACAGGTTTATCTTTCTCCACTTTATCGGCCTCAATTAAAATGCCGCCAAGGGGGATGGACAAACCGCCTATGTTTGATGTTTCGTATTCAAAGTCTTCCCGAACATCTATCAGTTGAAGATCTTCGCCGCTATCTAACTTTTGTTTAAGTTCCTGTACGCTTATTTCTTTCATGGTAAATATAATTAATAGCCAAAGGTATGTTTTTCCGTATCAAATATTTGTAGTCAATCTGTAACAATCAGTACCTAAGTGCGTTTTATGGTTAGGTGTATATTATTACCCTATTACCTTAATGAAAAAAGTAACCAGGTTTTTTTGGTTCTGTTCCGGCGCGCATGTGGACACACTAAAAAAATACCCTATAGAACATAATAAGTATGTGGGCATTGGTGCCACCATATTTTTCACTGCGCTTTTTGCATCGCTATCCGGCGGCTACGCTATGTACTTTGTATTTAGCGGCAATGCATTTGCCATTGGTTTCGCCATTCTTTTCGGGCTGATATGGGGTACTGCCATCTTTAATATGGATAGGTACATTGTATCCAGCATTAATAAAGAGGGTAGCATGAACCAGCAGATATTGCAAGCCACGCCGCGTATTTTGCTTGCGGTTATGATAGGTGTGGTTATCTCGCGCCCGCTGGAGCTTAAGATCTTTGATAAGGAAATCCGCACCAAGCTGAAAACGGCCTACCTAAAAGGGCAGCACAGTAAGATAGATACCCTGCAAAAAACCTATCAGCAAAAATACGGGCAGGAGTTGGTTAAAAATACCGACCTGAAGAAGGAGAAAGATTCGCTTGAGCGCGATATCAACCGTTCGCGCTACGAGTTGAACCAGGAAGTTTTTGGCGATAAAACCAACCAAACATCGGGCATCACCGGGTACGGTACATATGCCAAGCAAAAAGCACAGGTACTTCAAGAGAAACAAGACAGGTTAAAAACCGTTACCGAGAACCTTGGCCAAATGGACCAGTACCTGAGTAAGCGTAAAGATTACGAAGGGTTAAACGCTACCCGTTTATTCAGCGAAAAGCAGCTGGACAGCCTATCTAATGTGGCCGGCTTTGCAGACCGTAACTGGGCGCTGGGCCAGCTATCATATAACGTAGATGGCACGCGCGATCTGGATACCTATATGGCTATCTCGTTCATCGGCTATCTGTTCATCCTGTTCGAGTGTTTGCCGGTTTTTGTAAAGCTGATGTCGCCCAAAGGGCCTTATGATACGGCGCTTGCCAAGATCAGCGAAGCGAACACCCATTTTGCAGATAAGGATAAGGAGAGAGAAATAGCTGTTACCGATAACACTTACGACCATAGCCTTGACGCAGATATTGCCCGGCGAAAGCAAATCATTAACGGGCAATCGGAGTATGACCTGGGCAGGCATAGTTATGATTAGGCTTTTTTGTAATAAAATTGATAGATAACAGTTACTGATTTAATTGGTAATTTCATCACCTGAATCATAGCACCTCAATGAAGAAAATACTACTCCTTGCCGCTGCCGCTTTTTTCGTATTTGGCGCCAATGCACAAACTAAAGCACGCAACGGGCTTTACTATGTTGTGTCATTCCCCAACGCAGCCCACCACGAGGCTGAAGTAACGGTAACCGTTCCCGATATTACCGAAAACGGGCCACTAAGAATGAGGATGAGCCGCTCATCTCCCGGCCGGTATGCCACGCACGAGTTTGGTAAAAACATTTATAATGTAAAAGCTTTTGACCTTAGCGGCAAACAACTTGTAATTAAACAGGTTGAAGGAGACGTTTACGAGGTTGCAGACCACGGTACAGTCGTAAAAATAAGCTATACCCTGTTTGGTAACCATACAGATGGGACTTATGTAGGCATTGATGCCAGCCACGCGCACCTCAACATGCCTGCAGCATTTATGTGGGCAGTTGATAAGAACATAGTAACCCGCCCTATCAAATTTGAGTTTAACGACTTGGATAAATATGGCTGGAAGGTAGCTACCCAATTGAAGCACGAAGGGGATAACGTTTATAGCGCGCCGGATATGCAATATATGATGGATAGCCCTACCGAGTTGTCTGCCGTTAAAACCAACTACTGGGATGTGGTAAACACCAATGGTAAAAAGCAAAAAATGGGCATCGCTGTACATTCTGATGATGACCAGGCCACGATAGATAACTTTGCCCAGATGGTGAAAAAAGTGGTGTTAGAAGAAAAAGCTGTTTTTGGCGAACAGCCAGATTATGATTATGGCAGCTACACTTTCCTGGATGATGTACATCCCTCTAACTTTGGCGACGGGATGGAACACCGCAACTCTACCTGTATCGTGGACGGATCTGACAAAGTAGCCGGTAACGAAAAGGATTTGTTGGGCACTTACTCGCACGAATTTTTTCACAGCTGGAATGTGGAACGCATCCGCCCAAAATCATTAGAGCCGTTCAATTTTGAGCATGCCAACATGAGCAATGAGCTTTGGTTTGCCGAAGGTTTTACACAATACTACGGCGAGATGCTGTTGGTGCGCAGTGGCTTTAACTCGGTTGATGATTACACCCGTACGGTTGCCGGTTTGGTTAACTCGGTTTTAGCAGCACCTGCCCCGGCAAAATATCCGCCAACCCAAATGAGCCGTTATGCGGTATTTACCGATGCCGGCGTTGCTGTTGATGCGACCAATTACGGTAATATATTTACAAGCTATTATGTTTACGGTGGTGCAACGGCATTAGCGCTCGACTTGCGTTTGCGCAGCGAGTTTAACATCACGCTTGACGGTTATATGCGCCAGGTTTGGTTAGCCTATGGTAAAACCGGCAAGCCTTATACCATTCCTAATTTACAGGAGGTTTTGGGTAAAGTTACCAACCCTAAGTTTGCAACGGCATTTTTTGCCGATTACATCTATGGCGTAAAAAAGAACGATTATGAAGCCTTATTGGCTAATGCCGGCTTAGTATTGCAAAAAGCAGCGCCGGGCAAAGCATGGATAGGCCGTATATCAAGCAAACCATCAAACGGTGGTTTAACCATTACCAATTCAACCGTATCAAACACCCCGGTTTACAAAGCAGGGCTTGATGCAGGCGACACCATCTTGAAAATTGACGGACAGGATGTAAAAGCAGCTACCGCTATCGCTGATATTATAAAGGATAAAAAACCGGGCGATAAGCTTTCGGTAGCTTATAAAAACCGTACAGGTAGCCACGATGCTACCATAGTAGTAGAAGAGAGCCCGGCATTTGAGGTAGTGACCTTTGAAAAAGCAGGTAAAACATTAAGCCAACAACAAAAAGATTTCCGCAGCAGCTGGTTATCATCAAAAGTAAAATAATGAGATTTAAGATATTTTTAGCAGCAGGCGCGTTAGCCCTTGCACCCGTAACAGGCTTTTGCCAGGATGTAAACAAACTGATAAAACAGGATGATGTAGAGCGCATCATTAAAACCCTTAGTGCCGACGATATGGAAGGCCGCGGCACCTTTACCAAAGGGATTGACAAAGCCGCCACTTTTATTGAGGGTGAATTTAAAGCAGCGGGTTTAAAACCGATGGCAGGTGCCACGGGCTTCCGCCAAAATTTCAGCATGGTGCGTACTTCGGTAGTTAGTTCAAAGGTTATCCTTAACGGTGCCGATGTACCAGCCGAAAACATAATTGTTAGCGCGTCAGGCTCATTCAACTGGACAAGTCCGCAAGGTGTAGAAGTGGTGAAGATCACATCAGATAAAAACTTCATTGCCGAGTATCAGGCCCTAATGGCAACCGATAAAAAGGCGCTTGTGTTGGTGGATACCAGCTTTGCTAAAACCTACACCCGTATTGCAAGCCGCATGAAACGCGGAGGTACATCGTTCAAAGGCGCTACCGCATCCAACAAAACGCTTGTGTTTGTAATGGGCACTTTTGCTGATGTAATATCGCTGACCGTTAATTACGAGGCCGCCGTAAAAGAGCAGCCCTTGTTTAACGTGGTAGGTATGATTCCCGGCAAATCTAAACCAAACGAATATGTGGTGTTTGGCGGCCATTACGATCACCTGGGTATTATTAAAAAAGGTGCCGAAACAGATACTATCGCTAACGGTGCCGATGATGATGCATCAGGTACTACAGCGGTTATTAGCCTGGCTAAGTATTACAAAAAGCTAAATAACAACGAGCGTACTCTTGTATTTGTAGCCTTCACAGCCGAAGAAATTGGCGGCTTTGGTTCGCAATACTTTTCTAAACAGTTAGACCCTGATAAGGTAGTTACCCTGTTCAATATCGAGATGATTGGCAAAGCGGCGAAATTTGGCGAGAACTCGGCGTTCATCACCGGCTTTGAGCGTTCTGATTTTGGCGCCATCCTGCAAAAAAACCTTGAGGGCACAGCCTTTAAATTTTACCCGGACCCATACCCCGAGCAAAACCTGTTTTACCGCAGCGATAACGCTACTCTTGCCGCTTTGGGCGTACCGGCGCACACCATTTCTACCGACCAGATCCCTACCGATAAACTTTACCACACGGTAAAAGATGAATATTCGAGTTTGGATGTAAACAACATTGTGGCAACCATCCGTGCAATAGCATTAAGCTCGCGCAGTATTGTTGCGGGTAAGGATACCCCTACAAGGATCCCAAAGAAATAAAGACACCCGTAATAACCACAAATTTGTAAGGCTCAAACAATTGTTTGGGCCTTACTGTTTAATGGCTAAACTAAACAGGAATATTATGCAATGGATGGGCAGACGCGAAAGCAGTAATACAGAAGATGGCAGCAGCAGTGGCGGTGGCCGTGGGTTAGCCCTTGGTGGCGGCGTGGTAGGTATTATTGCCGCGGCTATATACTTCTTTACCGGGATAGACCCATCTGCTCTTCTAAACCAAACCCAGGGGGGCGGTGCCCCGCAAGAGAATAACCAACAGGTTGTGCCGGATAGTAAAGAGAAAAAATTCTCTAAAGTTATTTTTGCCGATACCGAAGATATCTGGACCAAACTTTTTAATGATATGGGCAAAACCTACGACCAGCCCAAACTGCACTTTTTCCAGGAAGCGGTAAACACTGCTTGTGGCCAGGCGGGTGCCCAAACAGGGCCGTTCTATTGCCCCGGCGACCAAAAAGTGTACATCGACCTTTCTTTTTTTGATGAATTATCTAACAAGTTTGGCGCTGCCGGTGATTTTGCACAAGCTTATGTTATAGCCCACGAGGTTGGCCATCACGTGCAGGACCTGCTGGGCGTATCTGCCAAAATGGACCAGGCCCGCCAACAGTTAAGCGAGGCAGAATACAATAAACTATCTGTAAAGCTGGAACTGCAAGCCGATTTTTACGCCGGCATCTGGGCGCATTACGAGCAAAAAACCAAAAATGTGCTTGACCCCGGGGATATAGATGAGGCCTTAAATGCTGCCCATCAAATTGGCGACGACCGCCTGCAGAAAGAATACCAGGGCGAAGTACATCCCGATAGTTTTACACACGGTACCAGCGCGCAACGTATGTACTGGTTTAAAAAGGGTTATGAAACGGGTGATATGAGCCAGGGAAATACTTTTGCAGCAAGTGATCTGGAATAGGGTATTCCAGGCAAAATGTTCACGTTCACGGCCGTGAACGCACGCCTGCATTTGCAACTTGCTTATAATAAGATAATTGTATTTTTGAGGGACTGACAAAATGGTGCCACCATCTTATTGCTTTTAATTGCTATGCAACAAGTTCGGCACGACTTATAGGTTTAACTCGGGTCTACAATCGCCCTGACCCGGTTTTCTATTTCCTGCACTAATTCATCTACGGGGGTAGTGCCGGGTTCGATGGGTTCAAGCACTTCCCATTTCATAGGGGTAAACGTGTTGAGCGGGTACAGGCCATAACGGATCATTTTCCAGCTATCAGTAATGGCAACAGGTACCAAAAGCGCGTTAGGGCATTTTTTTAATAAGGTAGCCACCCCTGCCGACTGAAACTTTTTTACCCTACCATCTTGCGAGCGGGTGCCTTCCGGGAATATCATTGCGCCCCAGTTATTATCCTTCATGCGGCCGGCAAACTTTACCAGCTCGGTGATGGATTGGCGTGGGTCTTTGCGGTCGATGTTTGCGCCACCGCCGTGCCTCAGGTTAAACGATATGGATGGGGTACCTCTTGCCAGCTCTACCTTAGAGATAAACTTTGCATGGTATTTACGCAGGTGATAGATCATCGGCGGGATATCAAACAAACTTTGATGGTTAGCCACAAAAATAATGGGCCTGTTTAGGGGCAGGTTTTGTTTGTTAATGAAAGTTACTGTGTTACCTAAAATATAAAAGGTACGTACCAAAAAATAATTCAGGATATCTACAGAGCGCTTATGCGCGCTGTACCCGCCAAACTTTAGGCAAAGCCATTGTATGGGATGGAATATCACCAGCATTAAAAAGAATGCAAAAATGGCAAACGGGGACAGGATGTAGCCTAAAAACTTTTTCATCAAGGGCGCAAATTTAAAATTTTTTGCGGAAATGATAAATGACAGGTTATAAAGTATTCTCTAACTGCATTAAACGTGCTTTCAATACCGCTGCCACGGCAAGCGAATCGGTTATCTCTCCGCTGCAAACCATCCGGTAAACATCCTCAAAAGGCACTTTTTTTACAACGAGTTGCTCGGTATCTTCGGGTTCGGCCTCGTGTTGTTCCAAGCCGCGGGCAATGTAAAGGATGCAAAGTTCGTCGCTTACCGAATTGGAGAGGTGCATGCGCTGGATCTCCATCCACTGCGATGCTTTCAAACCCGTTTCTTCCAGTAGTTCGCGCTTTGCCGATGCTAACGGGTCTATACCAATGATGCCGCCACCCTCGGGCAGTTCCCAGCTGTATTGGTTTAGCGTGAAACGATACTGGCCTACCAGGTAGGTGTTCATATCAGCATCTAAAGGCAAAATACCGATGGCGATATTTTTATAATGCACCTGCCCGTAAATGCCGGGATTGCCCGACGGATTGATCACCTGGTACTCGGTAACGTTTATCCACGAGTTATCGTAAATTTCCTTTTCTGATGTGATCTTCCAGGGGTTAGCTTCGGGGTGTTGCATAGGATAAAGGTAGGGAAACTCTAATATTCGGAGTGTTAAAAACAACTAATTTTATTATAAGATCATTATTAGTAGCATTGTAAATAATTTAACACACATGGCGGTAACTCAATTAAGTCCAATTCAAAAAGAAAGATTACAAAGATTGGAATCTGCTTTAAAAATTTCTGTTAGCAATGCTGATTTAACGTCAATCAAAATCATCATTCAAGATTTGCAACCTATTTATTTATCTACGGGCAACGACGCGAAGTTGCTGATGGCAAAAAACAGATGGCTTGAAGTTGAAATGGAACAAGGTAATCTTTTAACAGCGGAAAGGGGGCTTTTAGGTATAAGGGTAAAAGCGAATAAAAAAACGAGAGTATACTTGGAGGCGACATGCTTATTGGCAATATGTTATTTACGAACCAGTGAGATAGATAAAGCCGAGCCGATGATTAAAGAAGTATTGATAAACGATACTGTAATTACTTCGTTAGAAAGACGGGCAAAATTCAGAAGACTGGCAATTGAAAGATTTGATGAGGAAGCTACATTATATGCAATTAAAGCAGATAAAGTTTATGATATATTATCTAACGTTCGTGAATTGGAAGATGATGCCATTCATCTTTCAAATGATTTTTCACAGGACGAATTATATGAGAATTTGGGCCAAAAAGTTCCAAAAATTGCCAAAGATATACTCGCAAAGGTAGATGCATTTTCAAAAAAGCAACTCCCGTCGGCAGAGCGGTTAAGGCTGCCTTCTCCTACACAAATCAATGACGATAAAAAAATAGGAATCACTGTCTTTTCGTCAGTTAAGCGTGCCTTATATAAATCCATATGCGACAAAGAGGGAGATATTTTTAAAAAAATAAATGCCGGTATTGCAGGCATTCAGACGACTATTACAGTAGCGGTCGCTGAAATTTTTTCAAGCTTAAGCATTGGTATAAGAGTGTTAGTGGTAGGTGTTATTGCCATAATATTTAAATTAGGACTGGGTGTTTACTGCGAAAGATTTAAACCTATTGATATAATGGATTTAAGATAAACTTCTACTCTACTAAATCCCTATTCCTTTTCAAATATCCCGGCACATTAACCAGCATTATGCCAACCAGTATCACAAACAGGCAAATGAGTTGAGCTGTATTTACGAGCTCGTTTATAAGCAGCCAGCCTAAAAATACGGCTACTACCGGGTTTACATAAGTATGTGTGCTGATAATAGCGGGTGGTTTGATGGTAATAAGCCATATAAAGGAAAGGTACGCCAGTAACGACCCAAATACGATCAGGAACAATAATCCGCCCCATGCCTGCCAGCATACATCCGCGAATGCGAAACCCCGCTGCTCACCTTTGGCAAATACGATAATGGCGCTTGCCACACCAGCGGCCAATAGCTGCACGCTCGCATTCATGGTAGATGTGCTGCTGCCCTTGTTGTCTTTGATCATCAACGAGCCAAGTACCCAAAGTACCGCGCTAAACAGTACCACCACACTTGCAATAGTTGCCATGGGCGATGGGTTTGCTACTGCTACGCCAAGTTTCAGGAACAGGAAGATGCCCGTAAAGCCGATAAGCAGGCCGCTCAAAATATATTTGTTGGAGAAATATTCCCGCCAATTTTTTCTGTCGAGCAGTAAAAATATCAGCGGCTCGGTGGCTACCAGTATGGCTGCTTGGCCCGAACTGATGTATTGCTCGGCCCATGCTATCATGCCCGTGCCGCCAACCAGCATCATAGTACCGCTTATGGCGTGGCGGATAATGAGTTTTTTTTCGGGGAAGCGTTCGCCTTTGATTTTGCAAAATGCCAGCATCAGCAAGCCGGCGCTTAAGTACCGCAAGCCAACCAATATAAACGGCGGGAAGCTCTTTAGCCCATAAGCCACCGCCAAATAGGTTGATCCCCATATAATGTATATGTTGAAGAACGCGAAGGCAACCAATAAGGGCGAGGCCGTTTTTTTTGTCATTGCTGTTGGTATTAAACAAAAAAAGGCGCACCGTGTTGGGTGCGCCTTGTATAATTTGTCGGTATTTAATATTATAAACCGAAGGCGCTTTTTACTTTATCTACGTAGTCAAGTTTTTCCCATGTAAACAGTTCAACCTCGCGGGTTATGGTGCTGCCATCGTGCGCGTTGAATGATTTGGTAACAACCTCGCTTGGGCGGCCGAAGTGGCCGTATGCAGCGGTTTCACTATAAATAGGATTACGCAACTTAAAGCGGGTCTCGATAGCGTAAGGCGTCATGTTAAAGATCTCTTCCACTTTCTTAGCTATCTCGCCATCGTTGATGCCAACTTTAGCGGTACCGTAAGTGTTTACATAAATGCCCATTGGTTTTGCAACGCCAATAGCGTACGATACCTGCACCAATACCTCATTACAAACACCGGCAGCTACCAGGTTTTTAGCAATGTGGCGGGTAGCGTAAGCAGCAGAACGGTCAACCTTTGATGGGTCTTTACCTGAGAATGCACCACCACCGTGGGCGCCTTTACCACCGTAAGTATCAACAATGATCTTGCGGCCGGTTAAGCCGGTATCGCCATGCGGGCCACCAATCACAAATTTACCGGTTGGGTTAATGTGGTAGGTGATGTCGTTGTTAAAGAAGTGGGCGTATTTTGGATATTTAGCCTTAACACGCGGGATAAGGATCCCTACGATATCGCTGCTGATCTTAGATAGCATCGCCTCTTCCTCGCCAAAATCATCATGCTGGGTAGAGATAACGATAGCATCGATACGGGTTGGCTGGTTGTCATCGCTATACTCTAACGTAACCTGCGATTTTGCATCAGGGCGAAGATATTTGATGTCGGTATTTTCACGTCGGATAACTGCAAGTTCGCGCAATAAAGCGTGGGCGATATCTAAAGCCAAAGGCATATAGTTGTCAGTTTCTATGGTAGCGTAACCAAACATCATACCCTGGTCGCCGGCGCCTTGCTCTTCTTTAGCCTTGCGGTCTACGCCCTGGTTAATATCCGGCGATTGCTCGTGGATGGCCGATAGCACACCGCATGAACTGCCATCAAACATATACTCGCCTTTGGTATAACCAATGCGGTTAATTACATCGCGGGCAATTTTTTGTACGTCTAAATAAGCTTTTGATTTTACCTCGCCCGCTAAAAAAACCTGGCCGGTGGTCACTAAAGTTTCACAAGCCACCTTCGACTCGGGGTCGAAAGCTAAAAAGTTATCGATCAACGCGTCCGATATTTGGTCGGCAACTTTATCCGGATGCCCTTCAGACACGGATTCCGATGTAAATAAGTATGGCATATATTTTTAAAAATAAACGTTAAAACCGAAAGGTAAAGATCTATCTGAAACGTAGTAAAAGGAGCAGGGTTTAGCACTTTTTTACGTGGTTGCAATCCAGTCCCGCTGTTTAAGTTGTCAACAATGGGGCATTAAATCAGTCCACTTTCGGGTGGCAAAAATAAAACAATTTTTCACAAAGCCGAAAATACATTTACTTTTGCCGCTGGTAAACTTATATAGTTGAAAAGGAAAGCGTTATTTATAATAAACCCGGTATCGGGAGGGAAGAATAAGGAAGGTGTACCGGAGCTTGTACAGAGATATGTTGATACAACTATTTTTGATTACGACATTGAGTTTACCACCGGTATTTTCCACGCAAACGGCTTGGCAAAGGCGGCCGTGGGCGAGTACGATATTGTTGTTGCCGTGGGCGGCGATGGTACCGTTAACGAGGTAGCATCGGGCATTGCAAATACTGATACCACGTTAGGGGTTATCCCTTACGGCTCGGGTAATGGCCTCTCCAGGTTCTTAAATATCCCCATGAATGTGGAGGATGCCTTTAAAACCTTTAACCAGGCGCGCGCCATTAAAATTGACGCGGGCAAAATGAACGGGCAATGGTTTTTTAATATGGCCGGAATGGGTTTTGATGCCCATATAAGCCACGTGTTTGCTAACGGAAGCGAGAAACGCGGTTTTGTGAGTTACTTTAAATCGTCCATCAAAGAGATCTCTACGTACCAATCCAAAAACTACCATATAGAAGTTGACGGCGTGGCTTATGACCGCGAGGCATTTATGCTGAGCATGGCCAATTCATCACAATATGGCAACAACGCGCACGTATCGCCTACTGCATCGGTGCAGGACGGCTTGCTGGATGTTTGTATCATAAAACCATTCCCGCTGTGGCGTTTTCCGGAGATGGGTTTAAGGATGTTTACCAAAACGGCCGATAGTTCTAAGTACGTAGAGATCGTTAAAGGGAAGCATATCCACATTACCCGCGCGCAGGAAGGCCCTATCCACCTGGATGGCGAGCCACAGGTTGCAGGCACAGATATTGATATAGAAGTGGTGCCAAACGCGCTGAACGTGATCGTTGGCGCGTCGTATCATAAATAAAAAGGCTCTCCCCAACCCCTCTCCGAGGGAGAGGGGCTTAAGAAAGGCTAAGTATAAAATATAAAATAAAGTCTCCCCTATCGGAGGAGATTAGAGGGGGCTTATTATATGGCTAAGAAAAACTTCACCGGCATCATGTACTCTACCGACCCGGATTTCCAATACCGGGAAGAGGGTAATAACGAGCAGCAAACCCTGCCACCACAGCAGCAAAATCTAAAGATCTACCTGGACAGGATAAAAGGTAACAAACTGGTAACCCGTGTAAGCGGTTTTATTGGGGTGGATACCGACCTGGAAGCTATCGGCAAAAAATTGAAAACCAAATGCGGCGTAGGCGGCTCTGTTAAAGATGGCGAGGTGCTGTTACAGGGCGATTTTAGGGACAAGGTGCTCGCCATGCTGCAAACCGATGGTTACAAGGCTAAAAAGGCCGGAGGTTAGTGTATCGAAATAAAAATATTAATTCGATTTAGCAATTGATAATCAAGGATTTATATGGTGTGTAAAAGATACATTATGTAAATAAATACTTAAAAATGCTTGGTTCTTAGTGTATCAAAAGGGTAGTTTTGTAGCAACCAATTATAAAATTATCTTCCTGATGAACACCACTGCTAACCGGGTACCCAATTTAGGGTATCTAAACCTGGCTAATAGCCCTGCTATTTTCTACCAGTTAACCCCCGCGCAACTTGTTGAGGCTGCCATTAAACGCAACGAAGGTGTACTAAGCGACACCGGCGCGCTGGCTATTGACACCGGCAAATTTACAGGCCGCTCGCCTAAGGACCGCTTTATTGTTGATGACCATGTAACGCATGATAGTGTATGGTGGGGAAGCATCAACTACAAGTTTGACGGTGCAAAATTCAACGCCTTATATAACAAGGTTACAAAATATCTTGCCGGCAAGGAGATCTTTGTGCGCGATTCTTGCGCCTGCGCCAACGAAAAATACCATATCGATATCCGCGTGGTTACCGAAACAGCTTACCAGAACCTGTTTGTGCACCACCTGTTCATCCGCCCCGAAGTGGCGAACCCCGAAAGTGAACCCGAGTGGACCATAATAGCGGCCCCCGGCTTTTTAGCCGATCCTGAAAAAGACGGTACCCGCCAGCCAAACTTTTCTATCATCAATTTCAGCAAAAAGATCATACTGATAGGTGGTACAGGCTACACGGGCGAGATCAAGAAAGCTATCTTTTCGGTACTGAACTTTATACTGCCGCATGATAAGCAGGTGCTGTCGATGCACTGCTCGGCCAATACGGGTGCTAAAGGCGATACCGCGATCTTCTTCGGCCTATCCGGAACGGGTAAAACAACCCTCTCTGCCGACCCGGAGCGCAGCCTTATAGGCGACGACGAACACGGCTGGAGCGATTACACCATATTTAACTTCGAAGGCGGATGCTATGCTAAATGCACCGGCCTTACTGCCGAAAAGGAACCACAGATCTTCAACGCTATTAAGTATGGTGCTTTGTTAGAGAATGTGAACTTTATACCTGGTACGCGCAGGGTTAACTTTAACAATGTAGATAAAACAGAAAACACCCGTGTAGCATATCCTTTATATAACGTAAGCAACGCGGTGATTCCGTCTATAGGGGCGTCACCGAAAAACATTTTCTTTTTAACTGCGGATGCCTTTGGGATTTTGCCGCCGATAGCAAAGCTAACGCCAGAGCAGGCCATGTACCACTTCATATCCGGCTACACCGCCAAAATAGCCGGTACTGAGGCCGGCATTACCGAACCCACAACTACCTTTTCTGCGTGTTTTGGCGAAGCGTTTTTGCCATTGCACCCCGTAACTTACGCCAAATTGCTTGGCAAAAAGATAAAACAGCACCAGGTAAATGTATGGTTAGTTAACACCGGGTGGACAGGTGGCGCATACGGCACAGGCCAGCGAATGAAGCTTTCGCACACCCGTGCTATGATAACCGCGGCCATAAACGGCGGGTTGGATAATGTAGATTATCACCAACACCCTGTATTTAATATAGCTATCCCACACAACTGCCCCAACGTGCCCGACGAGGTGTTAGACCCAAAGAACACCTGGCTTAATGCTGATAATTATGACGATAGCGCAAACAAGCTGGCCTCGGCCTTTGTTAAGAACTTCGACAAATATGCGGCGTACAGCACCCCGGAAATTATAAATGCAGGGCCAAACGTAGCTTTAGAGGTGTAATTAGACGCTACTATATCAGTTTAGTTACATACTTTTTATGTGTTATAACTTGCTATTCCAAAAAAAAATGGGTTGTATTGTAAAAAATTGTCTGCGATGTAGACAATTTTTGTGTTTCAAAGCGTTATGTAATCACCAATTTCATAACGCTTTTGCAGCGGTATATTAAATAATTATAAAGAATTACATAAAAAGTTTTTTTATTTCATTTAAATTCTATTTTTGTTATTCGCTTAAAACGCACACATTTTTATTAACTTATATTATAAACAAAACGAAAACTAAAATTTAAAAAGTAATGGCAAACGCACCAACAAAACCAACTACTCCTGTTAAAGAAAGCTCAAGTGCATCGGGCGCATTTGCAACTTTGACCATCCCTATCTGTATAGTAGTGGCAATTTTGATATTTGTATTCATCTTAGGCCACCCAAGTCACTACAAAGGCGGCGATCCTGCAAACGAACCAAATCCGGGCGATTTATTCGGTACCGTACACAAAGGTGGTGTTATCGTACCTATCATCATGTCATACCTGTTAATGGTTATCGTGTTTTCAATTGAAAGGTTTGTAGTTATTGGCAAAGCTTCTGGTACAGGTAATGTTGACGCTTTCGTAAGAAGGATTCAATCTTTACTAAACGCAGGCAACATTGACGGCGCTAGCGCCGAGTGCGACAAACAAAAAGGTTCGGTAGCAAACGTTATCAAATCTGGTTTGAAAAAATACAAAGAAATGGAAGTTGATACAACTTTAGATGTTGAGCAAAAAGCTTTAGCTATCCAAAAAGACATCGAAGAAGCAACAGCTTTAGAAATGCCAATGTTAGAGCAAAACTTAACCATCATCGCTACTTTAGTATCTATCGGTACATTAACCGGTCTATTAGGCACGGTAATCGGTATGATCAAGGCTTTCGGCGAGTTGGCATCAGCGGGTGCTCCCAACCAATCAGCTTTATCAAACAGTATTTCTGAAGCGCTTATCAATACTGCGTTAGGTATTGGTACTTCAGCTGTGTCAATTGTAATGTATAACTTATTTACATCGAAAATTGATAAACTTACTTATGCGATTGACGAAACTGGTTTCAGCATCGTTCAAACATTTGCAGCATCTCACAAAAAATAATCCTGTAGAATATTAGTGCGCAAAAACACATTATAACAAAATATAATTTGGATGATTGCGATAATTAACTATCTTTACATTATTATATTAAAAAAGGAACAAGATGCCAAGAGTAAAAGTCCAAAGAAAGAGCACCTCGATAGATATGACCGCCATGTGCGACGTAGCTTTCCTTTTGCTTACCTTCTTTATATTAACAGCAAAACCACGTACAGAAGATCCTGTACCGGTAGATATACCTGCATCGTCTGTCACCCAGCCAATACCTGATGATAACGTGCTAATGCTTACAGTGGCCGAGCAAAAAGTTTTCTTTACTGTGGATGGTAACGATGTCCGTATCCAAACCTTAAAACAAATGGGCGAAAAATACGGTCAGACGTTCACTGCGGAAGAGCAAACTAAATTTTCAGGAACAGCAATTTTTGGTGTTGCCATGAAAGATCTGAAAGGCTTCCTGGCTTTAGATGCCGGGCAAAAAAAGGAGTATAAGCAACAAGGTATCCCTGCGGATACTACAGCTAATAACGAACTTGCCGACTGGATCCGCGAAGCACGTAAAGCAGATAACGCTTTACACAGTAAGATATTAAGGATATCTATCAAAGGAGATAATAAAGAAGAATACCCAACCATTAAAAAGGTTATCGGTATCCTTCAGAAACAGAGAGTTGACAAATTTAGTCTAATTACTACAATTAGAGCAGCACCTAAAACGAACTAAAAATGGCAGAATTAGACACCTCCGGCGGGGGCAAAAAAGGCGGCAAAGTAAGAAGTAAGAAAGCCTCAACACGTGTGGATCTAACCGCAATGGTGGATCTTGCCTTCTTGTTGATCACCTTCTTCATGCTAACCACCACGCTTTCTAAACCGAAAGCGATGGATGTAACCATGCCGAATAAGGACGAGAAGACAAAAGAGCAGTTACCTGTTGCCGCATCGCGGTCTATGACAATTTTATTAGGCGCTAACAATAAATTGGAATGGTTTATTGGTGAGCCGGGTAAATCCCAGCCAACTACTGAAGGGTATGGCAAAGACGGGCTCCGCAAAACGCTTATTGAAAAAGGCAAAGAAATTCAGGCAAGCTTTGGTAACTATATGGTTGTTCTGATCAAACCAAGCGATAAATCAAATTATAAAAATTTGGTTGACGTATTGGATGAGATGAAAATAACCGCAGTACAATCGTACGCGATTGTAGATATACTGCCGAGCGAAGTTGAATTGCTTAAGCGCGATGGTAACTACTAAAGGAATAATTAAAGTAATTAAACGTTAACATAATGTTTGGATCAAAATTAGACATACTAAACCAGCAGTGGATTGACGTTGTTTTTTCAGGCCGTAACAAAGCTTATGGTGCTTACGAACTTAGAAAGGAAAATCCTCGTAATACAAACAAGGCCCTTATAATTGGTGTAGCAGCATTCGTTTTACTTATATCTTTTAAAACAATCCTCAATGCAATAGAGGGATTTATCCCTAAAGCTGATGATAAGGTGAAGGTTACCGAGGTATTACTACCTCCGCCTCCCGTAAACGAAGCGGTAAAACCACCGCCACCGCCACCAGAACCACCTAAACCAAAAGTTGACCAGGTGCGTTTCCCTCCTCCGGTTGTAAAACCAGATAACGAGGTGCGCGAAAAAGATCCACCGACTGTAGAAGATTTGAAGGTTGCGGATCCGGGTCAGAAAGACCAAAAAGGCGATCCTAACCAGGCAATTACTATTGATGAGCCGGTTGGTAACGCCGATGTTAAACAGGTGGTTGAAGAAAACCCTAACCAAATTTTCACCGCGGTAGAGCAATCTCCTGCATTCCCTGGTGGGGAAGGTGCATTTGGTAAATATTTGGGTAACAACATTAAATACCCTGCTATTGCAAGGGAAAACAACGTTACAGGACGTGTGGTTTTAACCTTCGTAGTAGAGCGCGATGGTTCATTAACTGATATTAAGGTACTACGTGGCCTTGGTAGCGGTACAGATGAAGAAGCGGTGCGTGTATTGAAGAAATCGCCTAAGTGGAAACCAGGTATACAAAACGGACGTCCGGTTCGTGTACAATACAGTATCCCGGTAAACTTTACACTGGCGCAAGAATAAAATTAATGTTATCAAATAACAATGAAGAGCAAAAATCGCCCAAAAGGCGGTTTTTGCTTATTTTAGGAGTTACTGCATTTATATGCTTTATAGCTTTGGGGCTCATGATCATCTTTTGGGATAGCTTCCTGAGCCAGTTACCAAAGCCCCAGAAAACCATTTTTGGTTGTATTATAATTGTATATGCTATTTTACGCTTTGCGCGCTATTTAAGAAAGGACCCAAATGAAGCTTAGTTATAAATTATTATTGGGAGTTTCTTTTTTAGCCGGCTTACAAAGCTGTCAGCAAAATGCCGGTAAAAAAGTAGTACTTGATGGGTTTACATCCGGCACTGCACAATTTTATGGCGATGAGTCGTTTTCGCCTATAGTTGACGAAGAACTGTATGTTTTTAAGGCAAGTTACCCCGAGGCAAACCCTGTAGTTACTTATAAACCCGAAAGCGAGGTTGTAAATAATTTAATGAATGACAAAGTAAGGGTAGTGATAATGGCGCGCAACCTGGATACCGCTGAGCTTGGGGTATTAAAAAGGCGTTCATTAACCCCAGACGTTAATAAATTTGCGGTGGATGCTGTTGCCCTTATAGTAAATGAAGCGTCAAATGATACTATTACCTCGGTAAACGAGATCAAGAGAATGCTAAACGGGCAATCAAAAACTGATAAAAGTATCGTTTTTGATAACCCTAACTCAAGTTTGGTAAGGTATTTGAAGACCCTATCAGGCAATAATGAGTTAAAGCAAAAAAATATTTACGCGTTAAGTTCAAGTAAAGAAGTTATAAAGTACGTTAGTACACACCCTAATGCGATAGGAATAACTGGCTTTGCATGGCTAAACGACCCGGATAAGGACTATGCAGAGGCAGTTGGCAAGGTTAAAATTATGGGAATTAAGGATGAAAGCAGTAAAACTGCACCTAACGAGTACTTTAAACCTTCGCAGACAACGCTCGTCCAACATACGTATCCTTTAAGCAGGTCGTTATATATAATTGATTGCACAGGCAGGAAGGGTTTAGCATCCGGTGTTGCATCATTTTTAGCAAGCGAGCGTGGTCAACGAATTATACTAAAATCGGGCTTATTACCTGATTCTATCCCGCAAAGGGAAATAAATATTAAACACTAACTATATACATAACAAACTAAGATGAAAATGATCAGTAAGATAAGTAAGATAGTATTAGCACTGGCGCTTGTTGGCTCCTCTGTTTCAGCACAGAGCATAGCCGATGCAAAAAAAGCGATAGATGCAGAGCAGTTCCAGAAAGCTAAATCGATGCTTAAGAATTTAACCGTAACACAACCTACTAAGGATGAAAACTTCTTTTACCTGGGTTGGGTATATATTCTTCAGGAATATCCGGATTCGGCAAAAACCAATTTCCAAAAAGGGATTGCTGTAAACCCGAAATCTGCTTTAAATTATGCGGGTTTAGGTGCCGCCGCGTTTATGGATAAAGACAAAGCGACAGCTACTACAAACTTTAACCAGGCAGTAGCCCTGGCAGGTAAGGATAGCAAACCATATTTATATGTGGGCGAAGCTTACCTGTTAAACGATGTTGAAGGTAAAGTGCCTGCTGCCGATGCTAATGCTGCTATAACGGTATTAACAAAAGGAAAAACAGTTAACGCTAAAGATGCCGAGATCTTGGTTGCTTTAGGTGATGCATTGCGCACCCAAAGTAAAAACACCGAAGCTTTAGGTAACTATCAATCTGCATTAGATCTTGACCCTAAATTGGCTCATGCTAAAGTAGCAACTGGTGTTATCTGGAAATATGCTAACAACTTCGAAAGTTCAGAAACCGAATTTAAAGCCGCTTTAGCTATCGACCCTAACTACGGTCCTGCTTACCGCGAGTGGGCAGAAACTGATATCCGTTGGGCGTTAAGCGATCCAAAAATGGCATCGGCTAAAGTTAAAGAAGGGGCTGATAACTACCGTAAATACCTTTCGCTAACAGATCTTTCTGTTGAGTCGCGCTTACGTTATGCCGACTTCTTGTTATACGCCGGTGATTACAAAACATTGCAAACAGAAGCTACCGCTTTATCAAGCGCTGCAAATGGTAACCTAAAAGTTTACCGTTACTTAGGTTATGCCGGTTACGAAAATAAAGATTACCCTGCCGGCTTAGCAGCGATAAATACATGGATCACTAAAGCAGACCCAAAACGCGTTATCCCTCGTGATTACGTTTACCTAGGCCGTTTACAAATTGCTTCTAAACAAGATTCCTTGGGTATTGCTTCGTTACGCAAAGCGATAGCAGTAGACACTACGCAGGTAGATGTTTATCCGGAGATAGCAAAAGCGTTATACGGTCAAAAGAAATATGCTGAGGCCGGTGACGCTTACCACGTGTATACTCAAAAAGGCAGGAACGTAAAATTATTAGATCACTTTTACGAAGGTATCAGTTATTACTTCTCTTACGATGAGAAAAGCCCGGGTGCAGAAGCTACCATCGCGAAAGCAGATTCAGCATTTAGCTATGTTACGCAAAAAGCACCAACAGATCCTAACGCCTATTTATTCCGCGCTCGTGTAAATGAGTTAAAGGATAAAGACCGTAACAATATTGTAGGTTATGCTAAGCCTTTCTACGAAAAATATATAGAGGTAACCGCTGCTAAAGGCGGTGCACCGGTAGATAAGGTGAAAAAAGAATTAGCCGAATCTTACGTTTACTTAGCAACTTATGCCGAGTTTAAAGAAAAAGATATGGCCAAGGCTACCGAAAATTATACCAAAGCAAGGGATAACGACCCTACTAACAAACAGGTAGTTTCGTTTTTTTCCCGCAAAAGCGGCGCAGCCGGCAGAGGTAAATAATTTGCCTGACAATAATTTAAGAGCCCCTTCAAAAAAGGGGCTTTTTTATTATGCGGTCATTTGTATATTTGCACTATGGAACTAAAAAGTTTACCTGTCAACTATTTGCCCATCATATTCCAGATGCTTGTGGCTATGGGTTTTGTTGTTACTACGATGTTTGTAACGCACAAAATTGGCCCTAAGCGCCAAACTAAAGACAAGCTAACGCCGTTCGAGTCGGGCATCGAGGTAGTGGGTAATGCCCGTACACCAATGTCTATCAAATACTTCCTGGTAGCCATACTGTTTGTGTTGTTTGATGTGGAGGTTATATTTATGTACCCTTGGGCGGTAAACTTTCGCGATTTGGGTTCTACCGGGATGATAGAGATGTTCATATTTATGGGTACCCTGCTTGCAGGTTTTTTCTACATCATTAAAAAAGGCGCTTTAAACTGGGATTAGTTTAGACTGATTCTAAATATATTCCTGAACCTCCATAGTGTATCTGTTACATCGTAATTATTGTAAATTTGCACATCAGTTTTAACTGAGCATTTAATATTATTTGATAAGGAATATAATGAGTGATATTCAAATAGTTGAAGCCCCTGCGGGTGTTGAAGGATCGGGGTTTTTTGCCACAAAGCTTTCTGAGGCCGTAGGTTTGGCACGTTCACACTCTTTATGGCCATTACCTTTTGCAACATCATGCTGCGGTATCGAGTTTATGGCTACCATGGGTTCCCATTACGATCTAAGCCGTTTTGGCGCCGAAAGGCTTAGCTTTTCGCCCCGCCAGGCCGATCTTTTAATGGTAATGGGAACCATATCTAAAAAAATGGGCCCGGTGCTACGCCAGGTTTACCTGCAAATGGCCGAACCACGTTGGGTTATGGCTGTTGGTGCATGCGCGTCAAGCGGCGGTATATTTGATACTTACTCTGTATTACAGGGTATAGATGAGGTTATCCCGGTGGATGTTTACGTTCCCGGCTGCCCGCCACGCCCCGAGGCTATTATTGATGGTTTTATGGCTATTCAGCAATTGGTACGTACCGAGTCTATTCGCCGCCGCGAAGAACCTAAGTACCAGGAATTACTGGCTAAATACGGGATCCAATAATGGCTAAAATAGCAAATGAAGAGCTTTTACAAAAGCTAACAGATAAATTTCCTGGCCAGGTTACCCAAACAGCTGCCGATTTTGGCTTGCTTACTGTAGAAACAGGCAAAGATGCAATTACCGATGTGCTAACCTTTTTAAGGCACGATGCAGCGCTTCAATTCATCTATTTGACGGATCTTACCGCGGTACATTACCCCGAACTTGAAAAACAGATCGTTGTAGTTTACCACTTACACAGTTTAACAACCAATACACGTATCCGTATAAAAGTTTCTCTTTCGTTAGAGGATCTGCATATTCCTACAGCATCAACCATTTGGGAAGGCGCTAACTGGATGGAGCGTGAAACATACGACTTTTTTGGGGTGATATTTGACGGCCACCCGGACCTGCGCAGGATACTTAATGTTGATGACATGACGGTATTCCCGATGAGGAAGGAATTCCCGTTGGAAGATCCAAACCGTATTGATAAAAAAGATTACTTTTTCGGGAGATAACATAAATGCAGAACCACCCGGTATATACGGATAACGATCCGCAAACAGAGTACTCCACGCTAAACCTGGGGCCAACACACCCTGCAACACACGGTGTGTTCCAGAATGTATTGCAGATGGATGGCGAACGTATTGTAAGCGGCGTATCAACCATTGGCTATATACACCGCGCTTTTGAAAAAATTGCCGAGCACCGCCCGTACTACCAGATAACCCCGCTTACCGACAGGCTTAACTATTGTTCGTCGCCCATAAACAACATGGGCTGGCACATGACGGTCGAAAAGCTGTTGAACATCCAAATGCCAAAACGTGTTGATTACATGCGTGTAATTATCATGGAACTGGCCCGTATTGCCGATCATATTATTTGTAACGGTGTATTGGGTGTTGATACAGGTGCTTTTACAGGCTTCCTTTACATGATGGAGCACCGCGAAGAAATTTACGAGATCTATGAAGAAATTTGTGGCTCACGATTAACAACAAATATTGGCCGCATAGGCGGTTTCGAACGCAACTTTAACCACATCGCGTTTGCCAAGATCAAAAAGTTTTTGGTGAGGTTCCCGCCTGTATTGCGCGAGTTTGAAGCCTTGTTCAATCGTAACCGGATCTTTGTTGACCGTACAAAAGATGTAGCGGCAGTTACCGCGGCCGATGCATTAAGCTACAGCTGGAGCGGCCCTATATTGCGCGCAACCGGTGTAGATTATGATGTACGCGCCATGGAGCCGTACTCATCTTATGAAGATTTTGACTTTGAAGTACCAGTTGGCGAAAACGGCGACGTTTACAGCCGCTTTTTGGTACGTAACGAAGAAATGTGGCAAAGCCTGCGCATTATAGAGCAAGCGCTTGCTAAAATAGAAAAAGAACCAACCGATATATTCCACGCGGATGTACCGGCGTTTTACCTGCCCCCAAAAGAGGAAGTTTATAATAACATGGAAGCTTTGATCTATCACTTTAAAATCGTGATGGGCGAGGTTGATACCCCTAATGCCGAGGTTTACCACGCGGTAGAAGGTGCAAACGGCGAATTAGGCTTTTACCTCATCAATGATGGTGGCCGCTCGCCATACCGTTTACACTTCCGCAGGCCAAGTTTCATCAATTACCAGATGTATGCGCCAATGAGCAAGGGTATGTTATTATCTGATGCTATTATTAACATGAGTAGTTTGAACGTTATAGCCGGAGAGTTAGATGCTTAGTGTACAGGACACCAACACACCGGTAACATTTTCGCCGGAACTGATCAGCAAGTTTGCTGATGTGGTTAGCCGTTACCCCGAGGGGAAACAAAAATCGGCCTTGTTGCCTATACTGCATTTGGTACAAGCTGAGTTTGGCTGGACCAGCGTACCCGCGATGGATAAAGTTGCCGAATATCTTGATATCCAACCGATAGAGGTTTACGAGGTGGCTTCGTTTTATACCATGTACTTTTTAAAGCCACAAGGCAAGTATATGTTAGAGGTTTGCCGTACCGGCCCTTGCGAAATTGTGGGCGCTACCCCAATAATGGACCACATAGAAAAAACACTTGGTGTTAAGGAAGGCGATGTTACCCCCGATGGCTTATTTAGCTGGAGAGGCGTAGAATGCCTGGCTGCCTGTGGCTTTGGCCCGGTGCTGCAAATTGGCCCCGAGTACACTTTTTACGAGAACTTAACTACGCAATCTGTTGATAAACTGATTGGGGACCTGAAAGGAAAAGCGAACAACTAATGGGACGCAAACTTTTACTTGAACATATAAACGTACCCGGCATCAATACATTTGATGTTTACCGCTCAAAAGGCGGTTACGCTGCTGTTGAAAAGGCTTTGAAAACCCTTACCCCCGATGAAGTGGTGGAAGAGGTTAAAAAATCGGGCTTGCGCGGCCGTGGTGGTGCAGGTTTCCCTACCGGGATGAAATGGAGCTTTTTGGCTAAACCTGAAGGTGTGGAGCGTTACCTGGTTTGTAATGCCGACGAATCTGAACCCGGTACTTTTAAAGATCGTTATTTAATGACTTACCTCCCTCACTTATTAATTGAGGGGATGATAGTAGCCAGCTTTGCGCTGGGTGCAAAAACATCATACATATACGTACGCGGCGAAATGATGCCGCAGATCCGAATCCTGGAAAAAGCCATTGCCGAAGCAAAAGCGAAGGGCTTTTTAGGAAAAAATATTTTAGGTACAGATTACAGCCTGGAGCTTTACGTACAACCGGGTGGTGGTGCTTACATCTGTGGTGAAGAAACCGCTTTGTTAGAATCACTGGAAGGTAAACGCGGTAACCCCAGGATCAAACCTCCGTTCCCGGCTATTGCCGGCTTATATGGTTGCCCAACGGTGGTAAACAACGTAGAATCTATAGCGGCTGTTGTGCCTATCATTAACGAGGGCGGCGATGAGTATGCGAAGTTAGGCATCGGCCGTAGTACGGGTACTAAACTGATCTCGGCAGGGGGTAACCTTAAAAAGCCGGGCGTTTACGAAATTGACCTGGGCCTGCCTGCCGAAGAATTTTTATACAGCGACGAATATTGTGGTGGCATCGCCAACGGCAAACGTTTAAAAGCGGTGGTTGCGGGTGGTTCATCAGTGCCTATCCTGCCTGCTAACTTATTCCTGAAAACCGTTAATAACGAACCCCGCTTAATGAGCTACGAATCATTAGCCGATGGTGGTTTTGTAAGTGGTACTATGATGGGATCGGGTGGATTTATAGCGTATGACGAAGACCAGTGTATTGTACGCAACACCTGGAACTTTGCGCGTTTCTACCACCATGAAAGTTGCGGACAATGTTCGCCTTGCCGTGAGGGTACGGGATGGATGGAAAAAGTTTTACACCGCCTGGAATACGGACACGGTAAAATGAGCGACATGGACCTGCTGATTGATGTATCAAAGAAAATTGAAGGTAATACCATTTGCCCGCTTGGTGATGCAGCGGCATGGCCGGTAGCCAGCGCCATCCGTCACTTTAGGGACGAGTTTGAATGGCATGTAACTAACCCGTTGGCAGCGTTGAGTGGTAACTATGGTATCGCGCATTACGCGGATCCATTGCCAAAATTGGAAGTAGTAGCAGGTTAAGTCAAAAGTTAAAAGTAAAAATTAAAAAATAGAAAGCACTTGAGCGAAAAACCTTACAACATCAAACATCGGTGTTATCAGTTTTCGAAAGAATTAATTTTCTTTATTGCAGGTGCTAAATATGATAGAATTTTCTTTTCGCTTTTTGACCAGTTAATAAGAAGCGGTACCTCGATAGGTGCCAATATTGTTGAGGCGAAAGCAGGAAGTTCAACTAAAGACTTTAAGAACTATTATAAGATAGCGCTAAAGTCGGCAAATGAAACAAAATACTGGCTGTGTTTAATTCGGGATACGGTTTTAGTAGATGAAAAAGATAAATTAAACGAGTTGCTTAATGAAGCGGATGAGCTGTCAAAAATCATCGCCTCTATAATCATCAACTTGGATTAGATATACTTAAAAAGCATGGTTTTTACTTTTGACTTTTTAATTTTGAATTATAAATGAAGGTAACGATAGACGGATTTCCTATTGAAGTAGAAGCCGGGACAAGCATCCTGAACGCCGCGAGGCTGATAGGTGGCGATATTGTCCCGCCTGCTATGTGCTATTACTCTAAGCTGGAAGGCACTGGCGGTAAATGCCGTACCTGTTTGGTGCAGGTAACCAAGGGTTCTGAAAAAGACCCGCGCCCTATGCCAAAGCTGGTAGCAAGCTGCCGTACTACGGTAATGGATGGTATGGAAGTGAAAAACATCACTTCGCCCGAAGTTATTGAGGCACGTAAAGGTGTGGTAGAGATGTTATTGATAAACCACCCTTTAGATTGCCCTGTGTGCGACCAGGCCGGTGAGTGCCACCTGCAAGACTTAGGTTACGAGCATGGCGCGGCGAAAACCCGTTACGAGTTTGACCGCCGTACGTTCGAGCGTATAGATATTGGCGATAAGATCCAACTGCACATGACGCGTTGCATCCTTTGTTACCGTTGTGTATTTGTTGCCGATCAGATAACCGATCACCGTATTCACGGGATCTTAAACCGTGGCGATCATTCAGAAATTTCAACTTACATCCAAAAAGCCGTTGATAACGATTTTTCTGGAAACGTAATTGACGTTTGCCCGGTAGGCGCGTTAACCGATAAAACCTTCCGTTTCAAAAACCGTGTTTGGTTCACTAAACCGGTAGAGGCGCATCGCGAATGCGAAAACCCGAAATGCTGCGGTAAAGTTACCTTATGGTATAAAGGCGAGGATGTTATCCGCGTAACCGCACGTAAAGACGAGTACGGAGAAGCAGAAGAATTTATTTGCAATACCTGCCGTTTTGATAAAAAGAAAACCAGTGACTGGGTGATAGAAGGCCCGCGTAAAGTATCGCACAAGTCTGTTATCAACTCCAACCACTATGATACGCTTAAACCATTGCCGGTTGTAAAAACCAATCAAGTGTTGATAGAAGCGAATAAAGTACAATTTGAAAGGGAGACACGCCTGTAATGGAATTAACAGACATTGCCATAAAATTTGGCCTCATCATTATTATATTCCTGATAAGCCTGGTGGTAGCCATGTATTCTACTTATGCCGAGCGTAAAATAGCGGCGTTTTTCCAGGATAGGAGAGGCCCTAACCGTGCAGGCCCGTTTGGTATGTTCCAACCACTGGCGGATGGTATGAAGATGTTCATGAAGGAAGAGATCATCCCAACCAACGCTACACCTTTCTTATTCATTGTTGGCCCTTCGTTAGCTATCCTTACCGCATGTATCGGTTCGGCGGTTATTCCGTGGGGGCAAAACCTGATAATTGGTGATAAAGTTATCCCGTTGCAGGTTACAGATATTAATGTAGGCATCCTTTATATATTCGGTGTGGTATCATTAGGCGTTTATGGCGTAATGATAGGTGGCTGGGCATCAAACAATAAATACTCCTTGTTGGGTGCTATCCGTGCGGCATCGCAAAATATAAGTTACGAAATTTCGATGGGGCTTTCTATCATTGCCCTGTTATTGGTTACCGGCACTTTAAGCCTTGGAGAAATAGCACAACAACAACACGGCTGGCACTGGAATGTGATCTATCAGCCGGTAGGTTTTATCCTGTTCCTGGTTTGCGCGTTTGCAGAAACCAACCGTACGCCGTTCGATTTGCCGGAGTGTGAAACCGAGCTGGTTGGTGGTTACCACACCGAGTACTCATCCATGAAGTTGGGTTTTTACCTTTTTGCAGAGTACATCAACATGTTCATATCATCGGCAGTAATGGCTACCTTATATTGGGGTGGTTACAATTATCCGGGTATGGACTGGGTTACCGCGCATGTTGGCCCTGTTATAGGCCCGCTTATTGGTACCGCGGTTTTCTTCGCTAAAATATTTCTGTTCATCTTCTTCTTTATGTGGGTACGCTGGACTATCCCGCGTTTCCGTTACGATCAGTTGATGGACCTGGGCTGGAAGATACTGATACCTTTAGCTATAGCTAATATTGTTGTCACAGGTATTGTTATTACTTTTTTAAATAGATAGGGGTTATTTCAATGGAATCATTAAGTAATAAAAAGAAGCAACTAACGGTAAAGCCGCTCAATTTTTGGGAGAGGGCTTACCTGCCTGCTATTGTGAGCGGCCTGGCCATCACCATGAAGCACTTCTTTAAAAAACCGGTTACTATTGCCTACCCCGATGAGAAACGCGAATTCTCTGAAAACTACAGGGGCCTGCACTCGCTTAAACGCGACGAAAACGGTGCCGAACGTTGTACAGCTTGCGGCCTTTGCGCGCTATCATGCCCTGCAGAAGCTATTACCATGCAAGCAGCAGAACGCCAGAAAGGTGAAGAGAGTTTATACCGCGAAGAAAAATATGCTGCAGTTTACGAGATAAACATGCTACGTTGCATTTTTTGCGGCTTATGCGAAGAGGCTTGCCCTAAAGAAGCGATTTACCTGGATGGTGACATTGTACCGTCTGATTACCTGCGGAAAGATTTTATTTACGGTAAAGACAAATTAGTAGAGGCACCTTTAAATCAATAACCAAAGTTTTATACCTTTGCCCAACCTTATTACGGGCAAAAGTATTTTGTAAATATAAACATGAGTACATTTTACTTCATCGCGTTTTTATCCATATTTTTTTCGATACTGGTTATCTCTGCAAAAAACCCGGTGCATAGCATACTGTACCTTATACTTACCTTTTTTACCTTCACCATTCACTATATATTGATGAACGCCCAGTTTTTGGCAATCGTGAATTTTATAGTTTACATGGGTGCCATATTGGTGCTGTTCCTGTACACGCTGATGCTGATAAACCTGAACAAGGAGAGCGAACCTGTTAAACCATTTATGGTAAAGATAGCCGCGGTATTTGGCGGTGGCATATTGGCCGTAGCGCTGATATCGTCCCTAAAATCATTAGGCGTGTCTGACCCGGTAGTGTTAAAGAACCCCGAGCTTGGCTTGGTGAAAAACCTTGGTAAAGTATTATTCCACGAATTTTTGTTACCGTTCGAGGTATCGTCTGTATTGCTGTTATCGGCAATGGTAGGTGCGGTACTGCTGGCAACAAAAGACCCTAAAGAACCAAAAGCAACCATCTGATGGAAAGTTTAAACCAAACCATTCAAGCGGTTCCGCTTAACCACTACATTTTATTAAGCGCTATCATATTTTCGATAGGTGTAATGGGTGTTTTATTACGCCGGAACGCTATTGTAATATTTATGTCTGTCGAGCTGATGCTTAACTCGGTTAACCTGCTGCTAACCGCGTTCTCGGTTTACCGTGGCGATGCGGCCGGGCAAGTATTTGTATTTTTTATTATGGCCCTGGCCGCTGCAGAAGTTGCAGTAGGGCTTGCTATAATAGTAATGATATACCGCAACACCAACTCTATAGATATTAACGTATTGAACAGGTTGAAGTGGTAAAATAACAGCCCCCCAACCCCCTGAAGGGGGAGTAGGAGAGCATTTAATTATTAAAAAAACAACTTCTGTTCCCCCTTTAGGGGGTTAGGGGGCAAAGATTTATATGGACAATTTGATCTGGCTTATTCCTGTACTACCCTTAGCCGGTTTCGTTATAAACGGACTGGGGCGTAATACCCTGTCTAAAGGTATTATCGGTGCTATCGGTAGCTTATTGGTATTGGTTGCATTTGGTTTAAGTGTTGCTACTTTCTTCCAGATAAAAAACTCGGGCGTGCCGGTTGAGGTAATGCTGTTCGACTGGATCTCGGTTGGTAGCTTCCATATTCCGTTCGCGTTCCTGATAGACCAGTTAAGCTCCATTATGCTGCTGATCATCACCGGGGTGGGTTTCCTGATCCACTTATATTCGGTAGGTTACATGCATGATGATAAGGGTTTTGGTAAGTTCTTCGCTTATTTAAACCTGTTCGTTTTCTTCATGCTGCTGCTGGTAATGGGCAGCAATTACGTGGTAATGTTTATCGGTTGGGAAGGCGTTGGTTTGTGCTCATACCTGCTTATCGGTTTCTGGTACACCAACCCAAGCTATGCCGATGCCGCTAAGAAGGCATTTATCATGAACCGTATTGGCGACCTCGGCTTTTTGCTGGGCATCTTCCTGCTGGTAAATACATTCGGCAGTACAAACTTTGCAGATATTTTCCCTAAAGCACCGGAGGCGGTTGCTGCAGGTGCCCCAATAGTATTAATTACGCTATTGTTATTTGTAGGTGCAGTTGGTAAATCGGCACAGTTGCCGTTGTTTACCTGGTTACCGGATGCAATGGCCGGCCCAACCCCGGTCTCAGCACTGATCCACGCGGCAACGATGGTTACGGCAGGTATCTATATGATAGCCCGCTCTAACATTCTGTTCACCCTTGCGCCGGATACGATGGAAGTGATTGCCATCATCGGTTTAGCTACCGCGGCTTTTGCGGCTTTAATTGCGCTTACACAAACAGATATCAAGAAAGTACTGGCTTATTCTACCGTATCGCAATTAGGTTATATGTTTTTAGGCCTGGGCGTTGGTGCTTATACCGGGGCATTCTTCCATGTACTTACACACGCTTTCTTTAAAGCATTGTTATTCCTGGGGGCAGGTTCTGTTATCCACGCCATGAGCGGGGAGCAGGACATGCGCAAAATGGGCGGATTAAAAGGTAAGATCAAGATCACCTTTATTACCATGCTGGTTGGTACAATTGCTATAGCGGGTATCCCTCCGTTTTCGGGTTTCTTTTCAAAAGACGAAATTTTGGCCGCGGCCTTTGCACATAGTACAACGTTTTATGTAGTGGGTGTTATCACCGCAGGGTTAACTTCGTTCTATATGTTCAGGATGATGTATCTTACCTTCTGGGGTAAGTTCCGCGGGACGCATGAGCAGGAACACCACGTGCACGAGTCGCCTGCAAATATGACCATCCCGTTGATCGTGCTGGCTATATTATCTGCCGTTGCAGGTATGATAGGTGTACCGGCAGTAATGGGCGGTCACCACGAATTAGGCGCTTACCTTGCGCCTGTATTTGAAGCATCACATAAAATACTTGGCGAGCACGAACTAAGCCATAATACAGAATGGATCCTGATGGGCGCATCTGTATTGATCGCGTTATTGGCGATGGGCTATGCCTACAACAAATACGTGAGCGGCTCGCATGTGCCGGTGTCTGACGAAGAAGAACGCCCTGCATTGGCAAACCTATCTTACCATAAATTCTATATCGACGAATTGTATGATAAGGTCATCCGCAGGCCTTTGGATGCCATATCGGTGTTCTTTTACAAAGTGGTTGAACTGTTAGGCGTAGACGGGTTTGTAAATGGTTTGGGTAAAGGCACATTGGAGACAAGTAAAGGCCTGCGCCTGTTACAAACAGGTAATGTGGGTTTCTACATATTTATGATGGTGGTGGGCATTATTGCCATTTTGGTGTACAGTTTATTTAAAATATAAGCGCTAAGCGCTTACCCTATAAAATGACGGTTAGTATTTTACTTTTTTTACCGGTTTTGGCAGCACTGTTGGTGTTGCTGGTTAAGAACGAAGTTGCAAAGCACGCTGCATTATTTTTTGCTGTGATAGAGCTTGGCTTAGCCGGTTATTTCCTTGCGGGTTTTGTGCCAGATGCATCTGTACAATACGGGTTAGACCTGCCGTGGATCCCGCAAATGGGTGTCTACTTTAAGGCAGGTATAGATGGCATCAGTATGGTGATGGTTTTATTGACCACTGTGCTTGTTCCGCTTATTATCCTTACCACTTACAAACACGAGTATAAAAACGCTAAAGCGTTTTACGCGCTTATCCTGTTTATGCAGGCAGGTTTATTAACCGTGTTTACCGCGCTGGATGGTTTCTTGTTCTACGTAGGATGGGAAGCAGCATTGATCCCTATTTATTTTATTTGCGCGTTATGGGGCGGCGAGAACCGCATCCGTATCAACATCAAATTTTTCATTTATACATTTGCAGGCTCGTTGTTTATGCTGTTGGGTATCATTTACCTGTACCTGCAAACACCGGGCAAGCTATACGATATTAACGGTTTTTACAATTTAAGCCTGACGCTAACACAGCAATCATGGGTTTTCTGGGCGTTCTTCATCGCGTTTGCCATTAAGATGCCTTTGTTCCCGTTCCATACCTGGCAGCCGGATACTTACACCGAAGCACCATCGGCAGGTACCATGATGTTATCGGGTATTATGTTAAAAATGGGTATCTATGGCGTTATCCGCTGGTTGATCCCGAATGCGCCCGCAGGCTTCCTGCAATGGCAAAACCTGGTCATGATATTATCTGTTGTTGGTATTGTTTACGCGTCGCTGATAGCATTCAATCAAAAAGACGGTAAGCGTTTGGTTGCTTACTCCTCCATTGCTCACGTTGGCCTTATCGCAGCCGGCATCTTCGCGTGGACAACGCAAGGGGTACAAGGCGCAATGATCCAGATGCTTAGTCACGGTATCAATGTGGTAGGTATGTTCTTTATCTGGGATATCATCGGCCGCCGTTTAAATACCCGCGATATTAGCCAAATGGGCGGTATTGCCAAAGTAGCGCCTAATTTTTCTATCGCATTTTTAATTATCCTTTTAGGAACGGTAGCCCTGCCATTAACAAATGGTTTTGTGGGTGAGTTTTTGTTACTAAAAGGGGTTTACAACTATAATATTTGGTTTGCCGCGGTTGCCGGTTTAACTATCATATTCGGCGCGGTTTACATGCTGCGTATGTACAAAAATGTAATGCAGGGCGAAACCAACGAATTAACCATCACCTTTACTGATATAGCCGGTTCAGAAAAATTGGTACTTGGTATAATTTGCGTGCTGATCATCGGCATTGGTGTATATCCGCAACCTATCCTGCATATCTCAGAAGCTGCGGTTACCAATTTGGTAAACACAGTAAGCGCAAAATTTAACAACGGAGGCTTTTAGAATTTATATATGACTACGCTAATAATCATATCTGTTTTACCCATCGTAATTTTATACCTGGGTTTATATAAAGTTCAGAAAGCTTTATTGCCGGTAACCGTAATTGGTTTGCTGGTAGCTTTAGGTGCAGCCGTTGCACAATGGAACGACAACGCTGTGCCAATTTACAGCGGCATGATGTTGTTTAACAATTTCTCTGTCGCGTTTTCGGTAGTAAGCATCGTCTCCACCATTTTGATCTTGCTTTTATCTAAAGGATACTTTGAGAAAATAAGCAACCACATTGCAGAGTACTATGCCATCATCCTATTCTCGTTGGCAGGGATCATCGTAATGGTATCATACCATAATTTGGTGATGATGTTTATCGGTATCGAGATCATGTCGGTAAGCTTATACATCCTTGCGGGGATCCGTAAAAGCGATTTCGCGTCAAATGAGGCCGCTTTAAAGTACTTTTTGATGGGTGCTTTTTCAACAGGTTTCCTGTTATTTGGTATCACCTTGCTATACGGTTCTTCAGGTTCTTTCGACCTGGATATGATCCGCGAATGGGTAGTTACCCATCCCCGTAATATCGACCCGATGTTTTATACAGGTATCCTGCTGGTAATCGTGGGCCTATGCTTCAAGGTAGGCGCTGCACCGTTCCATTTCTGGACGCCGGATGTTTACGAAGGTGCACCTTCGCTGATCACCCTGTTCATGTCTACCGTGGTTAAGGTAGCGGGTTTTGCGGCATTCCTGCGTTTATTCGCGGCTTGTTTCTCAACCATCGCCGCCTTTTGGACACCCGTGTTACTGGCTATTACCATCGCTACTTTGTTTATAGGTAACATAACAGCCCTATATCAACAAAGCTTTAAACGTATGATGGCTTTTTCGAGCATATCACATGCGGGCTACCTGTTGTTTGCTATTGTAGCTTTAGGTGCTGGTTCGGCTAATTCGGTATTTGTGTATGCTACGGCTTATTCTATCGCTTCTATCATCGCCTTTGGTGCATTGATACTGGTAAGGCAGCAAACTGGCAGCGATAACTTTGAAGGATTTAACGGCTTGGCTAAGAAAAATCCTTTCCTGGCATTGGTACTTACCGTGAGCATGTTATCATTAGCGGGCATCCCGTTAACGGCCGGCTTTATTGGCAAATTTTTTATGTTTACCGGTGCTTTGGCACAATACAATACCTGGTTGGTAATAGTTGCGGTGGTTAACGCCATCATCAGCATCTTTTACTATTTCAGGGTTATTATAGCCATGTATTTCCGCAATGCAGAACGTGCCGAGGTTGAAGTACCCGCTTACTATAAGTTTGTATTAGGCTTTTCTGCCATTGCAACCATCGTTATCGGCGTTTATCCGTCATTTATATCTGCCCTTATTTAATAAGGTACGTAACTACAATTTGATTTAATATTTGTAGTTTTACGGATATAGTTAATGGAAAACTTTTGGGAATACCTTCAAAATTTAACCGACGCACAGTCTATTTTAAGCAGTGGGGGCTTTTACCTGTTGCTTATTGTGATATATGCTGAGACGGGTTTGTTTTTTGGTTTCTTCTTACCCGGCGATTATTTGCTGTTCCTGGCGGGGTTGTTAAGCGCGGCAGGTATCATCCATGTCCCTATTTACACACTGGTACTTTCTTTGATAGCAGCTGGCATTTTGGGTAATTACACAGGTTATTGGTTTGGCTACCGAACGGGGCCTGTACTGTTCAGCAAGAACGATTCCTTCTTTTTTAAGAAGCGTTATATAGTAGTCGCCGAAGAGTTTTACGCCAAATACGGCGGCATGGCTTTGATTTTAGGCAGATTTTTCCCGATAGTTAGAACTTTTGCCCCTATATTTGCAGGTGTTGTAAAAGTTGACTTTAAAAAATTTACCATTTACAACATAATTGGGAGCGTTGCCTGGGTAACAACATTAACCTTAGCGGGTTATTTTTTGGGCAGGCGGTTCCCCGACTTAAAAGATTACCTGCAGTATATTGTACTGGGGTTAATAATAATTACAACAATTCCGCTGATTATTGCTTTTGTGAAAAGACAATACGCAAAATCAAAAGACGTAAATTAATATATACAGATACATGAGCACACAACATCCCTGGCATCAGGTTTCACCGGGTGATAATATTCCTGAGATAGTAAACGCGATAATTGAGATACCAAAAGGTTCTAAAGCAAAATACGAGATAGACAAAGAGTCGGGCTTGTTAAAGCTGGACAGGGTTTTATTTTCGTCGGTAATGTACCCGGCCAACTACGGTTTTATCCCGCAAACTTATTGCGATGATAATGACCCTTTGGATATCCTGGTGCTTTGTTCAACAGACGTTTTCCCGATGTCTATCATCGAAGCGAAAGTAGTAGGCGTTATGCACATGGTTGATAACGGCGAACAGGATGATAAGATCATCGCGGTAGCAAAAAACGACATGTCGGTCAATTACATTAACGACCTTGCCGAACTGCCGCCACACGCTATGAAAGAGATAGTACGCTTTTTTAGCGATTATAAAATACTGGAGGGTAAAAACGTAACCATTGAGCACTTGCTGGGTGTACGTTACGCGCACAAAGTGATACAAGAGGGTTTAGACCTTTATAAGTCTACCTTCCCCGATAACAAATAAAACAATAAATGGACCCCGGACCTTACGAAATTAATGCCTTCTATATTTTCCTTACCATATTTCTGGTATTGCTAAACGGATTTTTCGTGGCAGCAGAATTTGCCATGGTGAGGGTGCGGGGCTCGCAAATTGAAATCAAAGCCAAATCTGGCAGCGGTGTAGCTAAAGTTGCAAGGGGCATTTTACATAATTTAGATGGTTACCTGGCTGCCACGCAGCTCGGTATCACTATTGCATCACTGGGCCTGGGTGTTGTGGGCGAGGGCGTTGTTACGAACATTGTACTGCGCGCTTTTCTGGCTTTAGGCATCACGCTTACGCCGGGCTTTGTCACCGCAAGCCATGTACTTTCGTTTGTAGCTATAACGGTTTTGCACATTGTATTTGGCGAACTTGCTCCAAAATCATTAGCGATCCAAAAATCGGTACGTACTACGCTGGCGGTTTCGTTACCGTTAAGGGCGTTTTTTATTGCAGCCAGGCCATTTATATGGGTGTTAAATGGCTTTGCAAATTTTATCCTGAAGTTATTTGGTATAACCACTTTAGAAGGCGGCGAAGCACATCACTCATCAGAAGAATTACAGTACCTGCTTGAACAAGGCAAGGAGACCGGCGCATTGGATTCAAACGAGCACGAATTGATTCAAAATGTGTTTGATTTTAATGAGCGCGTGGTAAAGAATATTATGGTGCCACGTACCAAGATATCGGGCATTGAGCTTGATACCAGTAAGGAAGTGCTTTTAGAAATATTGATCACTGAAGGATACTCGCGCATGCCGGTATTTGATGAAGTGATAGATAAAATTGTTGGTATTGTACACGCTAAAGATATTTTGCCACTGCTGGCCCGTGGTGAACAAATTGTATTGAAAGATATTATCCGCAAGCCATATTTTATCCCCGAAACCAAAAAGATAAACGACCTGATGGCCGAGTTACAGCAAAAGCGCATCCAGATAGCAATTGTATCTGATGAGTTTGGTGGTACTGCCGGGATGGTTACGCTGGAAGATATTGTAGAAGAATTGGTTGGTGAGATCCAGGATGAATTTGACGAAGAGAAACCAATTGTTGAGAAATTGAACGACCGTGAATTTGTGGTTAATGCGCTTGCACCGATATACGATGTGAATGAGCATCTGCCGCACGACCTGCCCGAGGATGGCGATTTTGATACCGTATCCGGGTGGTTGGGCCACATTTTTGGTAAGATCCCTGATGTAGGCGAGCAAAAAGAAAGTAATGGCTACAACATCACTGTACTAAAAAAATCTGACCAGAACATCGAATCTGTAAAACTGGAGTTGCTTATTAACGAAGAGGACGCCGTAGATTTACATTAATGGCCAGTACCAAGTAGTTTGTATCACGACCTGGATATGCTATTTCTAAAAATCTTGATACTAACTACCTGATACTAAAAAAGGAACATGCAGCTTTTTTATACGTCGGATATCGACCCAACTTTCTCGCAATACTTTTTAAGCGAAGATGAAAGTAAACATGCCGTGCGTGTATTGCGCCTTAACGTTGGCGATGACGTTACACTTATAGATGGCAAAGGCGGCTTATACAAAGCTGAAATAAAAGATGCCCACCCCAAGCGGACCATCCTTCAAATAAATTCGGTTGCCACCGGGTTTAACAAACGCAACCATTACCTGCACATCGCTATAGCACCTACCAAAAATTTGGACAGGATGGAGTGGTTTTTGGAGAAAGCTACCGAGATTGGTATCGATGAGATCTCGCTCATCATCTGCCAGCGGTCCGAACGTAAAGAAGCCAAGGTGGAACGCTTGGATAAGATCATTACATCAGCTATTAAGCAATCCATTAAGGCGTATCACCCGGTGCTGAATGCCCCTGTTTCGTTAAGCCAATTTTTGAAGCAGCCGTTTAACGGACAAAAATTTATAGCACACTGCGATGGTGGGGAAAAGGCAGAACTGGCACAATCTATAGAGAAACAAAACCGTTATTTGATACTGATAGGCCCCGAAGGTGATTTTAGTCCGGCCGAAGTGGATGCCGCTTTGCAGAACGGATATAAAGCCATAACTTTAGGAGAAAGCCGCCTGCGTACCGAAACAGCCGCCCTTGAAGCCTGCTTTGAGGTGAATTTTTTGAACCGATAAATGAGAAGATCCATTTTTGTTGCCACCGCTATTGGCCTGATGTTTTGCATCAGCAGCTTTACAGCGCCGTCATACAAAATGGGCAGGCTAAAATATAACGGAGGCGGCGATTGGTATGGCGACCGTACCGCACTGGTAAACCTCATCAAATTTTGTAACGATAACCTAAAGACCAACTTTATGCCCGAGGAAGAAGTGGTTGAGGTGGGCAGCGACCAGATTTATAATTACCCCTTCGTATTTATGACCGGCCACGGCAACGTAATCTTTAGCGACCAGGAGGCACGCAACCTGCGCAAGTATTTAACTGGCGGTGGTTTTTTGCATATCGATGATAACTACGGGTTTGATAAATTCATTCGCCCGCAAATGAAAAAGGTATTCCCCGAATTAGATTTCGTGGAACTGCCAGCCAATTACGCCATCTATCACCAGAAATTTAGTTTCCCTAATGGGTTGCCTAAGATCCACGAACACGATGGTAAACGCCCGCAAGGCTTTGGCCTTGTTTACAAAGGCCGCCTGATATGTTTTTACAGTTTTGAGTGTGATTTAGGAAACGGCTGGGAAGATTATGGCACGTATGCCGGCGACAGCCAGGATGCGCGTTTAAAAGCGCTTAAAATGGGTGCAAACCTTATCCAATATATTTTTACCAAATAGAGCAGGTATTCTTTTTAATTCTTAAGTTCCAAAGACGGCGGAGCCTTCTTGAGAGCCATAACAAAATAATTAACTTCGAAAACTTACGGTTCAGACGATATGTACAAAATAAAGGTTAATACGAAGCACGATTTTGAGGTAGAAAAAAAAGCCGATGCGCTAACCGTTAACGGCGAAGCCATCGATGCCGATATACAGCAACTGAATGATCTGTTGTATCATGTAATAAACAACTATGGATCATACAACGCCGAAGTAGTAAGCTTTGACCGCGAAGCAAAAACTGCCGAGATAAAGGTGAACAACAATATTTACAAAGTTGCGGCTAAAGATCAGTTTGATGTACTGCTGGACAAAATGGGCTTAAGCAACCTCATGACCGCCAAAGTGAGCGAGATAAAAGCGCCTATGCCCGGCATGGTATTAAAAGTACTGGTAGAAGAAGGCGCCGAGATTAAAAAAGGCGACAACCTGTTTGTGCTGGAAGCCATGAAGATGGAAAACATCATCAAGGCCCCTGCAGATGTAACCATTAAAACCATCAAAATAAAGCCCGGCGATAAAGTTGAAAAAGGACAGATATTAATGATATTCTAATCGCCCCTAAAAAACGTTAAGCCACATCAAATTTTGTTGTGGCTTTTTTGTTACTGTTATTACATCTCTATAATTTTGATAAATTAATGATTAGACAAATTATATTTTGATTTGCGAATTGTGTTGGTTAATTTGCATTGTCTACCTAAAGCGTTGCCAACATGAAAACCATCATCTTAACCGCGTTCATCTGCCTCGTGCTATCTACAGCCAACGGGCAGGAAAAAGGAATAAACTTTCAGACCAAACTAACCTGGGCACAGGTAAAGGAAAAGGCTTAAAAAGAGAATAAGTACATTTTTGTAGATTGCTATACCACCTGGTGTGTGCCATGCAAGGTGATGGCGAAAGATGTATTTACCAAGCCCGAAGTCTTGAAATTTTTCAATGAAAAATTTGTGAGTGTGGCACTGCAGTTTGATGAAACCAAAAAGGCCGATGCTTATACCAAAAGCTGGCGCGCCGAAGTACAATGGATAGGGACAGAATACAAGGTAAATGCTTATCCAACCTACTTGTTCTTTAATCCCGATGGGGCTTTGGTACATAGTATAATTGGCGGCTCGGACGCTGCAACATTTCTTGAAAAAGCGAAGGCGGCTTTAAACCCGGCAAGCCAGCTGGTAAACCTTAAAAAGCAATATGCCGATGGCAACCGCTCGCCCGAATTTATGTTAACGTTTATAAAAGCACTTGGTATGGCTTGGGACGGGCAAACGGCCGACGTGATCAACGTTTATCTGCCAACACAAAAAGATCTGCTTACGCGGGAAAACTTACAGCTGATTTACCAGGCTACTAAAAGCTCTGCCGACCCGGGCTTTAAAATAATACGTGAGCATAGCAAGGAATTTGACGCCGTAAACGGCCCCGGTGTAAGCGCGCGCGTTAATAACGGCGGCATGTATTTTTATACAGGCGAGATAAATAAAAACGTAGATTGGGTGGCGGTAAAAGCAAAACTAAAAGCAGGCTACCCGGATTTGGCCGATGATATATTTGCCACCTCCAGGTTATCCTATTTGCGCGATCGTGAGGACTGGCCAACTTATGTTACCGAGGCCAACGCCTATGCGGATAAATACAACGACACAGAACATGCCGACCAGATAGACACTTTTGCCAATTATATTTACCTTTTTACAGATGATAAAAAGTGCCTGGAAGGTAGCTTAAATTTAACCAGAAAAGTACTTGCCATTGATGGGCCTAAAAAAGACTGGTACCTGATAATGTATGCCAATCTACTCGACAAGACCGGTAAAAAGGACGAAGCCCTCGCAATAGCCGCCGATGGTATAAAACGCCTTGGCGATAAAGCCTATGGGTTTAAAGAATTACAGGACCGGTTAACCAAAAAGGAAACCGCGCAGCAATAGCAGCCCTAACTTAACTCGCCTAACTTCATTAAGGCATAAAATAGCCCGGTGCAATGTAAGGCCTGGGCTATTTTATTTTCGGCCAGCAACTGTTTCACTTCGGCAATGGTATATTCTTCTACCACGATGCGTTCGTGCTCGTCAAGCTGTTGTTCCTGTACTTTTTTACCGCCTTTTGCCAGGTAGCAAAAGGTTTTGTTATTTGCGGTAGATGGATTGGCGTACACGGTGCTGATCAGTTCTACCTCATCGAATTGGTAGCCGGTTTCTTCCAGTAACTCGCGGCGCAGTCCTTCTTCCGGGTTCTCACCCTCCTCAATTACCCCACCGGGGATCTCAAGCGATACGATATTGGCGGCATGCCTGTACTGGCGCACCATTAATATCTTATTATCCTCGGTTATAGCAACTGCGTTGGCCCAGTTAGGATATTCTAATACATAGTATTCGTCCACAATAGTGCCGTCGGGCATTTCGCATTTGTCGCTTCGCAGCGTGGCCCACGGGCCTTTATGGATATAGTGTGATGAAAGGATTGTCCAGTTAAGTTCGGTCATGATATAAACATATGGGTCATGTTATAAAAAAGAGACGCGTTTAATGCGTCTCTTTGATAAATTTAAAGGTATAAAAAACTTGGTTTTAGGATTTAACACTTAGGTTTAGCGTTTAAAACGCTTACCAACTACCGCTGCTTCCGCCGCCCCCGCCGCTCCCACCGCCAAAGCCGCCGAAACCACCACCGCCACCGCCTCCGCCACCTCCGGAGAAACCTCCCCAGTCGCTGCCGCTGCTCCGGCCGCTGCCACCAAGCATGCTGCCTGCCAAAAACCACCAGAACGGACTCGCGCCGCCGCGGCCGCCAATAATACGGCCACCGCCGCCACCGCCACGTTTGCTGAAAATAATGATCAGTACTACTACAACGACGATCACAATAAACCCTATCGGGCTGCCATCGCCTTTGCGTTTAACTGCCCTGGCGTCGGCTTTGTATTCGCCACGCATCGCTTTGATAATATCGTCTGTAGCGGCATCCAATCCGCCATAATAATCATCAGCCTTAAAACGGGGCTTCATGTCGTTTTGGATGATCTGTTGGGTGGTAATATCGGGCAATGCACCTTCAGCACCGTAGCCTGTTTGGATAGCCATCTTGCGGTCGTCAATGGCTACCAGAACCAAAACACCATTGTTTTTTTCTTTTGTACCGATGCCCCATTTCCTTAATAACTCAACACCGTATTGGTTAATATCGTAATCCTTAGTGGTTTTAATAATTACAACCGCAATTTGGGTACTGGTAGAATCGTTGTAGGCATTAAGCTTATCTTCAAGTTTAATCTTATCAGATGCCGAAAGGGTATTAGTGTAGTCGGTAACTAATGTGCCCGACTTTTCAGGAATATCCTGAGTGAAGGCTGTACTGATACAAAGCATCAGCCCAAGCCATAGAATTGTTTTCTTTAACATCAGTTGTTGTTAATTGCCATCCATAAAGGCGATATCATCGGGCAGTTCGTTCTTGTCGTTAAGCAGGTGCGGGAAGTATCTTTGCAGATGCTCGCCTGCCTCTTTTATCCCCGTGATGATGCCTTCTACCAGGTTGCCATATTTAAAATGGTTGAGCATACTTTCTTTTGTGGTGTCCCAAAAATCGGCAGGGACAACACTGTTTATACCGGCATCGCCAATAATAGCGAACTTACGGTCAACCGTGGCTACGTAAATAAGTACCCCGTTGCGCAGCTTGGTTTTGTGCATTTCCAGTTTGGCGAAGTATTTAGCGGCACGGTCGAGCGGGTCGTCGCTGCAAGTTTTTTCCATGCAAACACGCACTTCGCCGCTGGTGTTCTTTTCGGCATCGGCAACAGCTTGCTGTATGCGTTGTTGCTCGTCTTCGGTAAATACGGCCATTGGTTAATTAGTGATTTAGTGATTAGTGGGTGGGATTACACCGATTTTACTGACTTGGATTTTAAAGGATGATTACACCGTTTTAATCAATCGATGTAATCATCCCTTAATCAATAATTAGAACGCTACTTTCGGTGCTTTATCAGAACCGGCTTCGCTTTGGAAATATCCTTTTACAGGGAAACCAAACAACTTAGCGGTAATATTAGCCGGGAACGTACGAACCTTACTATTGTACGCCTGTACCGACTCATTAAAATCTCGGCGGGCTACACCAATACGGTTCTCAGTACCCTCTAACTGTACTTGTAAATTCCTGAAGGCATCGTTAGCCCTAAGCGTAGGATAGTTTTCTGATGCAACCAATAAACGGCCTAAAGCGGTACTTAGCTGGCCTTGTGCTTCCTGGTATTTCTGGATGGTTTCCGGTGTAAGTTTAGTTGGATCAACCTGGATCGAGGTAGCCCTTGCGCGTGCATTGGTTACTTCGGTTAAGGTTCCTTTTTCAAAGTTAGCTTCGCCCTTTACAGTTGATACCAGGTTAGGTATAAGGTCGCTGCGGCGTTGGTACTGGGTTTGCACCTCGCCCCATTTGCCTTGAACGTTCTCGTCAGATTTTACCATGCCATTGTAACTGCAGCCACCCATTAGGGCCAATACTACAACAACAGCTATTACGATAAGTAGATTTTTCATTTGTGTGTTTTTGTTTATTTATAGTGATGTGAATTTACAAATTAGATTACAAAACCTGTACCGTTGTTACAAAACGTAACATTTACGCCATAATGGCAACAATTAGCTGTGTAAATGTAATTAAATACCGCTAACAAGCTATATGATTTTATATTTGCCAACGTTAACACGTTACTGATCACGCATTATCATCCCAGCAATAAATGAAAAAGATATTTTCTGCTCTTTTAATTTGTACCGGCCTGCATGCAGCGGCCCAAAAACCCCACGAAAACTTAGTGCAATACGTAAAGCCTATTATCGGCACACAACGTATGGGCCATACATATCCGGGCGCAACCGTACCTTTCGGCATGGTGCAGCTTAGCCCCGAAACTGATACCGCCAGTTACGAACTTAACGGTAAATACAACCCTAAAGTTTATGAGTACTGCGCAGGTTACCAATACGAGGATAAAACCATTGTAGGCTTTAGCCACACCCACTTTAGTGGTACAGGCCACTCAGACCTGGGCGATTTTTTAATTATGCCAACTGTGGGTGCTTTAAAACTTAACCCCGGCGTTGCCGATAAACCGGGCAGCGGTTACCGCTCGGCTTTCTCGCATGCTAACGAGGTAAGCGCGGCCAACTACTATAAAGTAAAGCTTGATGCGTCAAACATCACTGCCGAAATGACCACCAGCACCCGTGTTGGTTTCCACCAATACACTTTCCCAAAATCAGATCAATCGCATATTATTTTAGATCTGATGGCGGGTATCTATAATTATCCCGACAAAACTGTTTGGACTTACGTAAAGATCCTGAACGATAGCACACTGGTAGGTTACCGCCAAACAAACGGCTGGGCACGTACCCGCAACCTGTACTTTGCTATGGCGTTCAACAAAAAGTTTACTCAGCATGGGTTTAAGAAATACGATAAACGCGAAGTGTACGGCGGTTTCTGGGGTAAATTCAATCAATCGAAAAACTTCCCGGAGTTAGCCGGCAAGCAGATCCGTGCTTACTTTGATTTTAAAACCGAAGAGGGCGAAAAGATCAAGATCAAATTCGCGTTATCGCCGGTGAGCATGGATGGCGCAATGGCAAATATGCAAGCCGAAGTACCGGGCTGGGATTTTGACAAAGTAAAAAACGACGGGCAAGCACAGTGGGAAAAAGAGTTGGAGAAAATTACAATCAACGCTTCTACAGAGCGCAAGCAGGATTTTTATACCGCCATGTACCACACCATGATCAACCCGACCATTTACATGGATGTTGACGGGCAGTACAAAGGCCTCGACCAAAATATTCATAAGGCGGATGGCTTTACCAACTATACCACCTTCTCGTTATGGGATACTTACCGCGCTTTGCACCCGCTGTTTAACATTATACAGCCGAAACGTAATGCCGATATGGTAAAATCGATGATGGTACATTTTGATCAAAGCCCCGAAGGGATGCTACCTGTCTGGAGCAACTCGGGTAATGAGAACTGGTGTATGAGCGGCTACCACAGCGTATCTGTAATTGCCGATGCTGTTGTTAAAGGCAACGCGCCGTTTGATACCGAAAAAGCTTTAGCTGCCTGTGTGGCTACAGCGCGCCACCGCAGTTATGAGGGTATTGGCGAGTATATGGATAAAGGATATATCCCTGATGAGAAAACAGGTGTATCGGTATCTAATACTTTAGAGTATGCTTATGACGATTGGGCTATTGCACAAATGGCTAAGAAATTAGGTAAAACGGACATATATAATGAATTTATAAAACGCAGCGAGAATTATAAAAATGTGTACGACAGCAAATCGGGCTTTATGAGGCCAAGACTCGCAGATGGTACTTTCCGCGCTAAGTTTGACCCATTAAGCACCATTAACGAAGGTTTTATTGAGGGTAATGCCTGGAATTACACGCTGTTTGCACCTCAAGATCCCGAAGGTTTAATAAAACTGATGGGTGGCAACAAACGCTTTGTGCCTTATTTAGATTCGTTGTTTACCATGAACCTGCCGGATAAATACTTTGCCGAAACAGAAGATATTACCCGCGACGGTATCATTGGCAACTACGTGCACGGTAACGAGCCATCGCACCACGTGGCATATTTGTACAACTGGACAAACCAACCATGGAAAACTCAGGAACGGATCCGAATGATATTGCCACGTATGTACAAACCAACACCGGATGGTTTGGGCGGTAACGACGATACGGGCCAAATGAGTGCCTGGTACATTTTCAGTTCGATGGGTTTTTACCCTGTAGCACCAGGTTCAGTTGATTACTCCATCGGTAGTCCATCTGTAAACAACGCCACCATACAGGTTGGTAGCGGCAAAACGTTTAACATTGTTGTGAAAAACCAAAGCGAGAAAAACGTTTACGTACAAAAAATGACCCTGAACGGTAAGCAATATACAGCCTTAACCCTAACTCACCAGGATATTATGAATGGCGGCGAAATGGTGTTTTACATGAGTGCAAAGCACAAATAAGAAAATAGAGTGAGGAGTAGAGATTAGTTGAATAATATCGAAGTATAATAGAAAGGTGGGTAGCGAGAGTTGCTCACCTTTTTGATTTATTGATCAACCTGGCGGGCTTGCCGGTAGTAATCAATAAATCTTTGTGAAGTAGTTTGGTATAGGTTATTCTATAAATTCTTTAATTCAAAATCCGGTTCAGACGGACTTATTATCCTGCCATGCAGTGGCGCTCTCTTATAGCCAGGGTGTTCAATTTTTCTTTAAGGATGGTGCGGGCGCGGTGCAGGGTAGTGCGCGATAATAATTCGCTCATGCCTAATTTGCTTCCTATTTCCTGGTGAGAAAAACCTTCAATAGCGTACATGTTAAATACCGAACGGTAAGTATCCGGTAATTGCTGTACCATGTTCATCAGGTCGCGGGCTTCTAAACCGTTATCGTTGTAGCTGCTGCTAACCGGAATGCCTTGCTCAGCAAAATCCTCAACCAAAACCACGTTTTTAGCCTTGCGGTAACGCGAAATAGCACTGTGTACCATAATACGGCGGATCCATCCTTCAAGGCTCCCTTCGCCACGGTAGTTGCCCATGTTCTTGAACATCTTTATAAAGCCTTCCTGTAGAATATCTTGCGCTTCGTCTTTATCTTTAGCATAGCGCAGGCAAACGGCAAGCATTTTTGGTGCTAATACTTTATATAACATTTCTTGTTGCTTTCTGTCGTTACGCAAGCAACCATCCCAAAGGGTTTGTAAGCGGTTATCAACGGTAGTCATCATCATCTTCATTATTTAATATGTAATGGCCTATGCCAAAATGCAACCATTTTTATAAGTTGTTGATTTTAAGGTATATAAAATTGAATGATAAGTGAAAAGTGTTCGGTATCGTACGGTCAACCGTTCTTTACCGAACGTCTTTTTTAAAAAAAGACTGCCAGCTTCCAACTAAAAACTGCTAACTGAAAATCTTATCTTTGCACTATCCGGGATAAAAACCCGGCAATAGCAACATGGTAAAAGAAGTAGAAATTGTATGCCCGCCGGGCCAGCGGGATGATGAAGCAGTTTTAATTGGTCTGGCTTCGACAGCAATAAATATCCCGCAGCAAAAAATTACCGGTATCAAGATCCTGAAGCGGTCTATTGACGCGCGTGGCAGAAAGGTGCTTTACCGCATGCAGGTACGCGTCTTTGTAGACGAGCCTGTACAAACGGAGACCTATACCCCCGAATATAAAAGCATTAAGGATAGTAAAAGAGTGCTGATAGTGGGTGCCGGCCCTGCGGGGATCTTCGCCGCGCTGCAATGCATTGAACAAGGGCTAAAACCTGTGATACTGGAGCGTGGCAAAGATGTTAAACAACGCCGCCGCGATCTGGCGAACATCAACAAACAAGGCCTGGTAAACCCCGAAAGCAACTATTGCTTTGGCGAGGGCGGGGCAGGCACATACTCCGACGGTAAGCTCTACACCCGTAGCACAAAACGAGGTGACGTGAATAGCGTACTCAAAACTTTTGTAGCCCATGGTGCGACCGATGATATTTTGGTAGATGCCCGCCCGCATATAGGCACTAATAAGTTGCCGCAAATAATCACCGCCATGCGCGAAAGTATTTTGGAAGCAGGCGGCGAGTTTTTGTTTGATACCAAAGTAACCAGCCTGTTGGTGAGTTTCGGTAAGATACAAGGCATACAATTAGCCAATGGCGAAAAGCTATTGGCAGATGCGGTGATTTTGGCTACAGGCCACTCGGCACACGATGTTTTCAGGATGCTGCATAGCCAGGATATTTTAATAGAGGCCAAGCCATTTGCACTCGGCGTACGGATAGAACATCCTCAGGAAATTATTGACCGCGCGCAATACCATTGCGAATACCGCGGCCCTGATCTGCCACCTTCGTACTATAATTTGGTGGAACAGGTGGAGGATAGAGGTGTGTTTTCGTTTTGTATGTGCCCCGGCGGAATTATTGCCCCCTGTGCTACCGCGCAGGATGAGATAGTAGTAAATGGTTGGAGCCCAAGCAAACGTAATAATCCTTTTGCCAACTCGGGTACTGTGGTGCAGATAAATATGGAGGATGTAAAAGGTGATATGAACGATCCCTTTCGCATGCTTAACTTTCAGCAACAGGTAGAGCATTTGGCTTTTAAAGCCGGCGGCGGTAACCTGGTTGCCCCTGGCCAGCGCATGGTTGATTTTGTGGAAGGCCGTGTATCTTTGGATTTGCCGGAAAACTCTTACCTGCCTGGTTGCAAAAGTGTAGACCTGAAAGAGGTGCTTCCTGACTGGATCCATAACCGCCTGCGCAAAGCATTGCCTGCATTTGGCCGTAAAATGAAAGGGTATTATACAAATGAAGCCATACTGGTTGGAGTGGAATCGCGCACATCATCGCCCATCAAAGTGCCCCGCGACCGCGAAACCTTTCAACACCCGCAGGTAGCAGGTTTGTTTCCTTGTGGCGAAGGTGCGGGTTATGCCGGAGGTATAATCTCCGCCGCGATTGATGGTGTCAATTGCGCTGACGGGGTAAAAAGGTATTTTAGTTAATTAAAACGCGTCATTGCGAGGTACGAAGCAATCTCTACACAAGCAGGTCCGCCCTGTATAGCAAAGAGATTGCTTCGTGCCTCGCAATGACGCGAGGAGAATAATTTACTTAATAAGGCAGTTCCTCGCAGGTAAACCCGGCTATTTGCAGCATGTGATTTATAGTTTGCGGCTCAACGCCGCTGCTTACAACGCGCAGGATATTATCGCAATCTTCCAAATCAAAATTATATTGGCGTATCTCGGCCAGCGAGGTTAGCAGCGGGTGGATCCGGCTTACTTCCTGCTTGTTGGCAACACTTGTTTTAAATATCAGCACATCCATGATAGAGTGGGTTTTTAGTTGTAGGTTATTTGGGTGCGGGATTCCGGTGTGGGGAGCGGCGATAAATTGATTATTCCTCGCTTCCTACACCTCAGTCCGGCATTTATTCTTTTTCTGCAATCGGCTCGTCTTTCCAGGCATCGCGCCAATCCTTACGCTCGTTGCGTGGTTTGCACCAGGCAAAGCGGCTTTCCATTTGCTCCTTAAAACGTGTACGATCTTCCGGCGACATGTCTTTTAGCCTTTCTTCCATCATTTGCTTACGGCGCATCCACGGCGGGCCACCCCCGCCACGGCCTTTGGGTCCGCCAAAACCAAATAATATCTTACATAGCACAAATATGCCCATGGCCTGCCAGTAAGTAATGGTTGTTACGTGTAAAATATCGGGTAGCAGGTTGTTCCAAAGTTGCATTACTACATAGCTAACAAGGGCTAATATGGCTGCGATGCCTATGGGGAAAAATATGAACCTGCGTTCGTAAAATAACTTTTTCATTTTGTTTCTTTTTTTAATATTCTGTAATTTCTCTATACAATTGTTTTAACCGCTTACGCAGATGCAATACTGCGTAGCGTTTACGCGATACAAGCGTGTTGATGTTCTCGCCTGTTTTTTGGGCTATTTCTTCAAACGGCATATCGTCAAGCTCCTGCCAAATAAATACCTGGCGTTGGTTTTCGGGCAGCTCGTCAAGCGCTATAAAAAGCTGGTCCCAAAAAAGGTTGCGCAGGTAAGTGGTTTCGGGCGTGGTTGGTTCGGTAAGCAGTATCGATTGAAAATCAAAATTATCTTCCTCGTCATCACCCGCGGCAGGCAGCATATCATCCAACAAGGTTTCGGTACGTTTTTTATGCTTGTCGATGATCCTGTTTTTTGCCACCCGGTATAACCACGCGCTGGTTTGCTCTATAGGCCCGGCATTTACCACATTGCTAAACTGGTACCAAACATCCTGCAGGATGTCCTCAGCATCTGCATCGTTTTTTACCCGCTTGCGGATAAACCCCAACAGGCTTTTACCATACGACGCAATGGTTTGTATGATATGGCTGTTGTTGTCCTGGGGCATCGATGCTGCTGTCAATTTATGATGTGTTTAAATATAAAGACGAGCCACCTTTAAAAACATTTTAAATTATTTTATTTTTTTGGAGATAGGATGGAAATGCGAGGCAAGGGGGTTACTCACCCCGTCCCGATAGCTATCGGGATCGCTGCGCTCGTCTATCCTCTCTTCGCTGCGCGGAAAGAGGGTAAAAAAAAAGTTATTAATATTCAAACCCCCTCTTTGCGAAGCAGAAAGGGGGTGATGGGGGAGTGAATTTTACTACAACGTTATTGCCATAGTTGGCGTTCGGTCGCTTTCGTTCTTAAGCCTGTCAAGCGCGGTTACAACGTAGAAATAGGTTTGCCCTTGTTGTACGTTACTATCCATATATAATGGCTCGGTATCGTATTGGATATGCAGGATGTTTTTGGGATCGCCCAAGTCAAATTTCTCATTTCCCTGGAAACGGTAAATCACATAACCATAAACGGGGTCATTATCCGCAGCGGGCAATGGTGCCTGCCATCTCAGCATTATACCCTTTGCTTCGGGCTTAGCAGTGAAAGCCTGCGGGGCATTCGGCGGGATCGAATCTCGCCATAACATCGGCGGCGGCAGGGCCGGGTATCGGTAAAAATCTTTCTTTAAAGTATCTACCAAATGATTAGCATTGGCCATCAACGTTTGCGACCTGAAGTAAACACTGCCCTGTACCCTCGGGTTAGCTCGTATCAAACGTAACTGGTTTGGTATCTCAGATGGGTTTTTAAACGCGGGGCTGCGCTGCTCATAAAAGCGGTATGGCCCCTGCCCAATGTATAAATGCCTATTGTAAGTATTGTTGCTCCACCAGTTTAACAAGGTATCAAATGAGGCGGCGCGGTTGCCAATGTGCCAGTAAATTTGCGGGTTGATGTAATCTATCCAGCCTTCCTGCATCCATTTGCGGCTATCGGCAAAGTTTTCGATGTATGACGAACCACCATTGGTGGCAGAACCATCGGGGTGCTGGCTTTTATTGGCCCAAATACCAAACGGACTGATACCGAACTTCATATTTGGTTTATACTTGTGGATGCTGTCGGTAAGCATGTGCACCAGTTTATCAACGTTATCGCGGCGCCAATCTTTTATATTATCAAAGCCCTCGCCATATTTGTTAAAAGCATCCAAGTCGTTTATTACCTGGCCTCTTACCAGGTAGGGGTAAAAGTAATCGTCCATGTGAATGCCGTCAACATCGTAGTTTTTTACCACATCTAATATTACCTGCACAATGTATTCGCGCACCTCGGGTAAACCGGGGTTAAATAATTTTATGCCATCGTAATAAAAAAACCACTCGGGTTTAGTGCGGGTGATATGATTAAGTGCCAGGGTCCAAAATTTATTATCAAAGGTTGCACGGTAGGGGTTAAACCAGGCGTGCAGTTCCATGCCGCGCTTATGGGCTTCGGTAGTGGCAAATTCTAAAGGGTCGTAACCGGGTTCCCGGCCTTGAGTGCCGGTTAAATATTTTGACCATGGCTCACGGCTTTTAGCGTAAAATGCATCGGCCGCCGGCCTTACCTGGAACATAATGGCATTGATACCCGCCTGTTGATGAAAATTCAATTGGTTTAGCAGGTCTTTTTTTTGAGCTTCGGCTGTAGCGCGGGCATTGGTTGGCCAATCGAGGTTTACAACGGTGGCTATCCATACGCCTCTAAATTCGCGCTTGGGCTGGGTTTGGGTAACCGGTTCTGGCGTAACGCTTTGTGCAATTGACAGGGAACATATAATTGAAAAGAAAACGGTGATAAATAAGTATCTGTAGAATTGCATTAAGTACGTGTTTTATTTTTAAAGCCTCAAAGATATAAACTCATAACTAAGCTGTTTTAGTATTAGTATAATAATTACAGCTATTTTGTGTTTTATTGATATTGTATTTATTTTAGCCCGGCCCGGTATATGTACAAACAACACGAAGTTTACTGCGTTGTGTTAGTTTTTACCTATATTTATAAATAAGAAGTAAGATAAATTATACCAGGCTACCAGCCTGTTATATTATCATAACCTTTAACTAATTACTATGGAATACCAATCATTTGATAATCAGCCGAACCAAGCGCCTAAAAAAAATTCGAACGTAATTTACTTTTTGATAGCGGTTGTGGTTGCATTATTAGGTACCGATGTTTACCTATACACGCAAAAGAATAAGTCGGATACGAAAATCGTTTATCAAAATGATGAGAAAACCAGGCTGCAAACCGAACTTGACAGCCTTGAAGCGCAAATAGAGCAGGTTAATGCGGGTAGATCAAAAATGTCGGTTGCTATGCAGGCAAAGAATGATTCGCTGCGTGTGAAGATCCGTGTGTTAAGAAGTGAACTTGCAAAAGGTAAACTTACTGTTGCCGAGCTTAACAAAGCCCAAGAAGATATTAAACAATTGAGATATTTTGTTACCAAATACACTGCCGATATCGAAGAGCTTAAAAAGGAAAATTCGACCTTAGCTACCGAGCGGGATACTTTAAAGACCAATTTAGCTACTGTTAGCCAAAAGGCTACAGCGCTTGAGCAAAAGAACCAGGAACTTGATACCAAGGTTAAGGTAGCATCGGCTATTAAGGTTGCCACCGCCGATGTTGTTGCATACAAGGTAAAAAATAGCGGTAAAGAAAGCGACGTTACAAAAGCCAAACAGGCGCAAAAAATCAAGATAAACTTTACTGTTGCCACTAATGCTGTCGCCGAAAAAGGCCTGCATGACGTGTATGTACGTATTATTGACCCAACGGGAAACCTGATCACTCAAAACGATTCGGCTACGTTCAGCGCCGATAGCCAGGATCTGCAATTTACCTACAAAACTTCAATCGACTTTAGGGATGATGGTAGCGGTTATACTATCGACTGGATAAACCCTGTACCGTTCCAAAAGGGCACTTACACTGTGCTTTTATATGCGGATGGTTACACTATGGGTAAAACCAGCATCACACTGAAATAAAGAATTATTTAGATCTTCAAAGACCCGGTTGCATTTGCAACCGGGTCTTTTTTGTGCATGCCTGCTGGCGCATACGTGCGGCGTGCGTCACTTCAAATATTGTAATATGTCCATGGATGTAGTCTCATAATTACACCCCGAACGCCGGGGCCCGAAAAGGATAACGAAGGTATTGCTTTAGACATTTGATTTGCTTACTGCAATCGGATACCTGGCATGCTCAAAATTACAAAGGCGTTAATTATACTGTATCCGAACTATCCGCAGGAAAGCTTAGGTAAAAAGTGGTGCCCACATCAATGGTAGTTTCAAACCATACCTTACCATTGGCATTTTCGATAGAGTTTTTAACGAATGCAAGGCCCAATCCGGTACCCGAGCTTTTGGTAGTGAAGTTTGGCTCGAAGATTTTTTCGCGCATATTTTCCGGGATGCCATTACCATTATCTTTTATGGTAAGCAATATGTTTTTGGTGGTGACGAGGTAATTAATATCGATAATACAGTTACGCTCTTGCGGGGTTGCTTCAATAGCATTTTTAAGCAGGTTGTTAAAGCAACGGAGTATCTGGTCGCGGTCGGCACCAATATAGAAAGGTGTTATTGGCGGCTCCATGGCTATGGTAACATTATCCATCTGTTTAAAAATGGTGACTGCTTTACCAAAAACCTCAAAAATATCCATTCGTTCTATTCGCGTATCAGGCATTTTGGCAAATGCCGAAAACTCGGATGCGATAGACGACAAACTCTCAATTTGCTCCACAAACGATTTGCTGAAGCGCTCAAACTTTTGGTCAAATTTAGGGTCTTTATCCCTCCACGATTTATCAAGTAGTTGTAAACCCAGTTTAAGCGGCGTTAGCGGGTTTTTAATTTCGTGCGCAACCTGTTTTGCCATTTCGCGCCAAGCCGTTTCACGTTCAGACTGGGCAAGTTTTTGGGCGCTATTCTCCAATGCGGCTATCATGTTATTATACTCCTTAACCAACGCGCCTATCTCATCGTCTCGGTCCCATTTAATAGGCTCGTTCTTTTTACCGTAAATTGTTTTACTCAAGTTGTATTGGATAAAATTTAGCGGCGCGGTAATCTGGCGGGCTATAATCACCGCGAATAAACCAATGGCTATAAACACCAGCGCATAAACGTTTATCATGATGTTAAGTAACGACCCAATGCGCTCGGTATAATCAGCAACGTTTGCAAAGTAGGGCAGTTGCAGATAGGCAATGGTTTCGTGCTTAACGTTACGGATAGGGGCATAGGCAGCGGTATATTTCAATAACCCTATCTTTTCTTCGCTTACCACCTCAGATTTTTGCATGCCATTTAAAGCGATAAATGCGCGCCCGTTCATTTGGCGGCAAAGCAAGCCATAATCGTAAATCTTGGGCTGTGTTGTAATCAGCAGCTTACCCTCGAGGTTAAACAGGCTAAGATCGGCCGAGTAAGTGTTGGCCAAATCATCAAATTGTATCTTGCTGTTTTCTGTAATATTACTTGTGTAATTAGTAATTGGCCCGTCCTCCAAAGCTGCCGCTATCTGCATTATTTTAGACCGGATAAGCTTTTCTTGCTGGGCCTGGTACTGTGTGCTGATAGATACGAAAGTAATTATGCCAACCAATATCAATGTGATAACCACAGCAAATATCATCGAGAACTGGATGCGTGTTTTATAAAGTATCCTATCTAACGTAAATTTAAATGTCCACTTAATACGGTCGTTATTTACATTTAGTATTTTAACGCGGATCCATATTAAACGAATGAGAATGATAATGCCGCCAAAGGCCAGGAACACTACAAAGAAGAACGTAAGCGCGGTAATTGTTGATAGCAGCACATTGTTTTCTTGCGTTACAACAATAAGGTTACGGTTAGCCGGCTTGTACAGTAAATGGCTGTAAGTTGTAAACTTATTGGCAAAGTCCTGCTTGGTGCTTTGGGTGGTTTGAATAATATACTTTTTAAGCGGGCCTTTAAACTCGTTATTGCGGATGCTATAAACATAAGTACCGCTTTGCCCAATAAGAGTATTATCGGTATAAAATGCGAATGAATAATTTTTAAATTCATCGGCACTGCCCTTTACCTCTTTATCCACCAGCAGATCGGGGAAGGTGCCTGCGGCTAATAATGGTTTTGACTTAAGTTCCACCACAATAGTGCCCAGCTTTTTAGTGCCATCCATTACCGGTAGTATGGCAAAATAACTTTGAAAGCCGAAGGATTCATTTTGGCGATAGAAATATGTAGACACCTTAAAAGAACTATACACCACCATATCCTTAAATACATCAAGTGAATAATTTTTATCAACTGAGATAGGTTGATCTAAGTTGTCGTACTCATGTACTTCAAAATCGTACTTGGACAAGTATCTGTCAAAATACATCTTTTGAAGGCGAGTTTCCAGGTAATCTGACGTGTGGTCGGGTTTTTTGTAATAGTTTACTAATAATGGATCAACAATAATTTCTTTCTCGATCTTCTTAAACAATACGTCGGCAGTGGCATCATCCGGCACTTCAAGCCTTTGTATGAGTACTTTGCGCAGGTTCTGTTCTTTAATGGCTTCAAAATGGTTAAGTTTTATTGAAGCAATAACGGCGCATATTAGCACAATACTTAAAAAAGATGTGGCTGTGAATTTTTTGTCGCTATATAAAAAGGCATAGCCTCTTATAACAACCATTGTCATCCACAGCAGGTAAAACAAGCTAAACTCCCAATAAAAAGCAGTGATTGCCGTAGCTATAATTATACTGCATAAGAAAATAAGTAACTGTTGTAAAACCGGGATATCCAACTTAAAGCAAAAAGTTAATATAACCTCGTTTAGCAATACAAACATCATAAAGCTAAAGCAGAGCATGAACACCCCGAGCAAACTAAAACCCGAAAGGTTAAGTACGTTATTTACATCGAAACTGATGGTAGAGTTGAGAACCAAACCATAATACACCCTTAAAAGGTTAGTGGATGTAACAATAAGTAAAAGTATACTGCCAATAAGTATTGCATAACTTACTGCTTTGCCCGGTATCCTGCTTATGAGCCTGAGCCGATACGTGTAGGCAAATACAACAAGCCAGCACATAAATAATATGTTGATACAAAAATCGCCAAGGGAACGGAATATTGGCGACGAGGCATACAGCTTAGGGCTAAACAGCGAAAGTTCCTGAGTAAAGTTTGGCCAGCCGTAATAAAGGTTTACAAACCTAAACAGTACTGCAAAGCCCGCCATAAACAATAACGCCCAATATATATATCCTTTTTGGGTGAGGTAAATCGCTATGTTATTTACCATTATTAAAAGCGTGAGGATGGCCAATAACCAGAAGCCGGCTACAATGTAAAAAAAGCGGTGGTTAACACCTTTAACGAGTTTTAACGAGAATAGGTACACGTTATTAATATTGTGTACGGCATAAACATTCTTATCGGTAAAATCTGCTATGGCTATATTGTCATCAATAGTAAGATCTTTAGCGAAGATATTTTCGAGGTATTCGTTTGTGAATGGATAGCTGGTTTTTACCGGGATAAAGAATATAACAGATGTATTACCCTCGGTTTTTTTGATTGTTTCGTAATATCCGTTTGGCTGTTTGATAAACGAACAACCCTCTTTTACCTGATTAAAATTGGTGGGTATAATTTTGGCACCGGTCCAAAAATCGAGTTCTCCATTTTTATAAACAAGTATCCAAATAGCGTTGTCTATTGTATACTCGTTAATATACTGCAACCCTTTGGCAGGAGTGTTGCGTAATTGCTTTATCTCGTTAAAAACCTGCTTATCCTTTATTGAATTATAAATTAGCGTTTCTTTACCATGCAGGTTGTTTTCTAATAATTTGGCCGTTTGTAAAAGGTTATTATCGGGCGTATATGTGCCTTCTACAACTATTGCTGTAAATAGCAATGTTGTAAATAACAATCCCAATAATACACGTATTTTCCCGGCGGTGCTCAAACTTTAATTCTACTCTAAATCATCTTTAAAAATAAAGCCATCCGTTAACTACAGCATGGCTTATTATAACTATTCTATCACGGCACTTGCCGTAGCAACCTCGCGGTTAACCTTTTTAACAAGGCCTTGTAATACCTTGCCCGGTCCAACCTCGGTAAACGAGGTAGCGCCATCTTCCAGCATGTGCTCAACGGTTTGTGTCCAGCGTACCGGGCCGGTTAACTGCGCTATCAGGTTATGTTTTATATGTTCAATATCTGTATATGGTTTTGCATCGATATTTTGATACACCGGGCAAATGGGCTCTTTAAATTCGGTATTTACAATTGCAGCCTCCAGTTCAACGCGCGCGGCTTCCATTAAAGGCGAGTGGAATGCACCACCCACGTTTAATTTAAGCGCACGCTTGGCACCTGCTTCGGTCATTTTGATACAAGCAGCTTCAACACCCGCCTCTGTACCGGATATTACCAATTGACCAGGGCAGTTGTAATTTGCAGGCACAACTACGTCTGTTAAACGTTGGCAAATATCTTCTACTGTAAAATCATCTAAAGCTAAAATAGCTGCCATGGCACCGGGCTGTATCTCGCAAGCTTTTTGCATTGCATTTGCACGAGCGGCCACTAAACGCAGGCCATCGGAAAATGATAACGCGCCAGCGGCCACTAATGACGAAAATTCGCCCAGTGAATGCCCTGCAACCATATCCGGTGCAAAATCAGGTAATACTTTAGCCAATATTACCGAGTGCAGAAATATGGCGGGTTGGGTAACGTTGGTTTGCTTAAGATCTTCCTCGGTGCCATCAAACATTACATCGGTAATGCGGAACCCAAGAATTTGGTTAGCTTGTTCAAATAATTCGTGGGCTGGCTCGCTTTGTTCGTAAAGGTCTTTACCCATGCCAGGGAACTGGGCACCCTGGCCCGGAAAAATGTATGCTTTCATTGTATAGTACTTTTTATTAGATGCGAAAGGCGGGTAATCAGTGCGTTTTCGCATTCATCAACCCACTCTTCGCATTAACTTAATTTCGAAGAGATCAGGTTTAAAAATTCTGTTCTGGTTTGGCCTTTCAAAAACTCGCCGGTAAATGCCGATGTGGTGGTTACCGAGTTTTGTTTTTGTACGCCGCGCATGCTCATGCACAGGTGCCTGCACTCAATTACCACGCCAACTCCTATAGGGTTAAGGTTTTCCTGGATGCAATCACGAATTTCGTTTGTTAAACGCTCTTGCACCTGCAGCCTGCGGGCAAAAACGTCAACTATCCTCGGGATTTTGCTTAGGCCTACTACATATCCGTTAGGAATGTACGCAATGTGCGCTTTACCGAAAAAAGGCAGCATGTGATGCTCGCACATGGAATACACCTCAATATCTTTTACAATTACCATTTGGCTGTACTCTTCCTTAAACATGGCCGAATTTAGGATCTCTTTTGCATCCAGGTCATAACCGTGTGTAAGGTAAAGCATGGCTTTTGCTATACGCTCGGGGGTTTTAAGCAGGCCTTCGCGCTCGGGGTTCTCACCTATCTGTTTTAAAACGTCAAGGTAATTTGCCGACAGGTTTTGGATCAGATCAGGGTTATAGCGGTCAATTTTTTGATAGCCGTTAATGCCCTCGTCCCTGTCGGGAATGTTATCGTGGTCAGTCATGAGTTTGGTTTATCCGCCAAAGTATTCAGCAGAGTTGTTTTCTGTTTCGTACAATTTTACCGAGTGCAGGAATACGCCCGGGTAAGCCTCGATAGGGCCTTTAAGTTGGTTGAAGATGCCAATGCAAAGCAATTCAGTTGATGCCATTATGCCCTTCATAAATTCAACATCCATATTGACGTTCTTATGGTCCAGCTTTTCAATAACGTATTCATTAATAATAACCTTAAGGTCTTTAAGGTCCATCAGGTAACCGGTTGCGTGGGTTACTTCGCCTTTAACGGTTACAAACAGGTTGTAATTATGGCCGTGCCAGTTTGGGTTGGCACATTTGCCAAATACCTCGTTGTTTTTCTCTGCGCTCCATTCCTCGCGGTACATGCGGTGTGCGGCGTTGAAATGTTCCTTGCGCGTAATGTGTATCATCATAGCAATTAATGGTGCAAATATACAAAACAAAAACAGGCGAGTTGTTTTATCTTAGCTGTCAAAAATTAGGCCTTTATGCGGATATTATTTGTAGCGGCTACGGAGTTTGAGGTAGAAAGTTTGTTAAGGAGCGGAGATATTGGAGCGGGGAGCCGTAATAAAGCACACCTCTCACCTCGCTCACCGCACCATTCAGTCCTCATAACCGGTGTAGGCATGGTAGCAACCGCTTTTGCTTTGGGGCGCGAACTGGCAGCAAACCAATACGATCTGGCCATAAACCTGGGCATTGCCGGTAGTTTCGACCGCGATATTGCCCTGGGCGATGTGGTAGAGATAACCGAAGACACCATAGCCGAACTCGGCGCGCAGGATGACGAAACGTTTTTACCAATAGCCGAGATGGGTTTTGGTGAAAGTGTTTTTAAGGCAACTAAACAACTATCTAATATTTTTAAGGATCAAGATATTAAGAAAGCCAAAGCCATCACGGTTAACACGGTTCATGGAAACCAAGCCTCTATCCAACAAATAGAACAACGGTTAAATCCGCAAATAGAAAGCATGGAGGGCGCAGCGTTCTTTTATGCCTGCCGGGAAGCGGGGGTGCCTTGTATGCAGATCAGGGCTGTGTCAAATTATGTGGAAAAGCGTAACCGGGATGCTTGGCAGATAGGTTTAGCCGTTAAAAATCTGAATACATTTGCGATGGGATTGTTGGAAAGTTTAAAGGTTGAAAAATTGTAATGTTCATACGTTGCTTTTAACCTTTCAACATTCCAACCTTACAACATTTAAACGTCAGCACCATGAAACTAACCATCGGCTTTTCGCCTTGCCCTAACGATACCTTTATCTTCGACGCGCTGATCCACCATAAAATTGATACCGAAGGCCTGGAGTTTGAAGTATTTTATGATGATGTGGAAACCCTTAACCAAAAAGCCTTTAGGGGCGAATTGGATATCACCAAGCTAAGTTACCACGCCTTTGCATACGCTGCAGATAAATATGTTTTGCTTGACGCAGGCAGCGCTTTAGGTTTTGGTGTTGGCCCCATGCTGATCTGTAAAGGCAGCGCCGAAGATTTAAAAGCAAGACTGGAAGCAGGCGATCATACCGTTAAGATCGGGATCCCCGGAAAATATACTACTGCTAATTTTTTATTGAGCCTGGCATATCCGGACGCTACCAATAAACAGGAACTGGTTTTTTCGGATATAGAAAACGCTGTTTTAGACGGCCGTGTAGACGTTGGGCTTATCATCCACGAGAACCGCTTTACCTACCAGGATAAAGGTTTACATAAGATCATCGACCTGGGCGATTACTGGGAGAAACGCACAGGTTGCGCTATCCCGCTTGGCGGTATTGTTGCCAACCGCGACTTACCATTGGATGTTCAGCATAAAATAAACAGGTTGATCAAAAGCTCTGTAGAGTTTGCTTTCGCCAATCCCAAATCAGGGCTGGAGTACATCCGCTCGCATGCGCAGGAAATGAGCGAAGAAGTGATGTACAAACACATAGATCTTTACGTAAATAAATTCTCGGTTGATTTAGGTGAAGAGGGTAAGAAAGCAGTAAAGCTTTTATTTGATACAGCGCTGGAGAAAGGAATTATACCAAAGGTGAGTGAGGGTTTGTTTTTGAATTAATAATTGATTTGTCATCCCGAGCGATAGCGAAGGATCTAAATGAACTGTGCCTTCCAATTTGCAAGGCGGCGATTAGATACTCCACTACGTTCAGCATGACAAGTATTTTCACCTCACATCTCCTTCGGAGAGGGCCGGGGAGAGGCCATTACTTCTCAGCCAACAGATCATCAGTCAGCTTTTCAAATTCGCTGATGAACTCTGTGTAATGCTCGCCTGTCCCCGGACCGCTAAAGCCGGTGTGGATCTTACGCACGTCGCCTTTTTTATCAATGATAATAGTAGTTGGGAAACCTACAACTTTGGTAAGCATAGGCAGGCTTTTAGCGGTTTCTACCTTGTTGCTGGTATATCCGGTTATCAATATCGGGTATTTGATATCAAACCTGTTTTTCAATTGTGCCAATGCCTTTTGCGATTTGGCAAAATCGGTAGTACGTTCGTAGGCCAGGCCTATCACTTCTACACCGCGCGATTTATACTTTTTGTAGTAGTTGACCATGTAAGCCGTTTCATCCATACAGTTAGGGCACCACGACCCCATGATATGTACAATAACCACCTTGTTTTTTAAACGCGCGTCATCAAGCGAAACTGGCGTGCCGGTCAGGTCCTTAAAGATAAAGGCAAGTTTTTTATAGCCGGGTTTCAATGCGGATAGGGAATAAGCATCAGGCAGTTTGGCATTCTCGTTCCGTACTGCAGTCCAAACATCGGTACCTGTTAAGCCGGAGAAAAACTTGCCACCGGTAAGAGTGTTATCATTTGCGATCTTAGCGGTGAACAAAAACGCGTGCCCACCATCAAAACAGGAAAGGTATAAGCTATCGCCGCTAACAGTGCCTTCCAGAAAGCGGTAATCACCTGTTGTGGTCAGGAAGGTGCCGGTAACCTTTTGGCCGGTTTGCTTAAACTCACCAACAGTGGTGTCGCGGCCTGTGCTGTCGCCAATAATGGCGCTCCAGCGGCCTTCAACATTATAATTTGTTTTGGCAGGGGTTTTAAAAAAGCGCCATGGTGTACCGGCCGTCGCGGTAAAGTTCATTGGTACATCACGGTCGCCTAAGTGCCTTATGTAGTGGCCTGTTAAATTGTTGCCAGTTTGTTTCAACCGAAATTCAGAATCAAACAGCGGCAGTTTTATAAAAACCGAATCACCTTTACCGGTAACATCGGTTACCTTAAAATGCTCGGTGCTGTTTATTATAGCCAGTTGTTGTTTGCCGCCGGCGTTGGTCACATCAAAATTAAACGCTATCTCTTTGTCCGTAGCAGTTTTTAAAACACCCCGCCACAATCCGCTTTGTAGTTTGATTTGTGCTGATGTTATATAGGTTAGCGCGGCAACAAACACCGCGCTGAACAATATCTTTTTTATCATGATAAAAATAGTCTACTAATTTTATATACTTTTCAAAAGTAATAAATGCAGCCAAACTATTTCAAGACACCGCGCGATATGACAATGCGCTGAATTTCTGAAGTACCTTCATAGATCTGTGTTATTTTTGCATCGCGCATCAGGCGCTCCACATGATATTCTTTCACGAAACCATACCCGCCGTGGATCTGTACCGCCTCCACGGTAGTTCGCATGGCAGTTTCTGATGCAAAGAGTTTGGCCATTGATGCCGCTTGCGCATAAGGCTGGCCGTTATCTTTTAGCCATGCGGCACGGTAGCAAAGCAAACGTGCCGCTTCAATTTCAGTTGCCATGTCGGCCAGTTTAAACTGAATGGCCTGCAAATCGGCAAGGGTTTTACCAAAGGCCTTACGCTCTTTAGCGTATTGTACCGATAATTCGTAAGCTCCCGATGCTATCCCCAATGCCTGCGATGCAATACCTATGCGGCCGCCTTCTAACGTTGCCATCGCGAATTTGAACCCGAAGCCATCTTCACCAATTCGGTTCTCCTTAGGCACTTTCACATCTGTAAACATCAGCGAATGCGTATCAGAACCGCGGATGCCCAATTTATTTTCTTTATTACCCACGGTAAAGCCTTCCATGCCTTTTTCAACAATAAGGGCGTTAATGCCGCGGTGCTTTTTGCTTGCGTCGGTTTGTGCCATAACTATATAGGTAGATGCCGTGCTGCCGTTGGTTATCCAATTTTTGGTGCCGTTAAGCAGATAATGGTCGCCCATATCAATAGCGGTAGTGTGCTGTGATGTGGCGTCAGACCCAGCCTCGGGTTCGCTCAGGCAAAATGCGCCTATTACCTGGCCCTGCGCCAATGGGATCAAATATTTTTGCTTTTGCGCCTCGTTACCATATTTCTCCAATCCGTAACAAACCAGCGAATTATTAACCGACACCACTACAGATGCAGATGCATCAACCTTAGATAGCTCCTCCATTACAATAGAGTAGGATATAGCATCCATTCCGCTGCCGCCGTATTCCGGCGATACCATCATGCCCAAAAAGCCAAGCTCGCCAAGTTTCTTAATCTGCTCGGTCGGGAATTTTTGCAGTTCGTCGCGTTCTATTACGCCGGGTTTTAATTCGGTCTGTGCAAAATCGCGCGCCGCCTGGCGTATCATTAAGTGTTCTTCGGTTAGTTCAAAATGCATAGTGTAAATGTAAAAACAAATTTCAACAAATGCTATGCGTGCATAGTAAAAATATTAGCGCAAAAAAAGAGAGCTCTTTTGAAGCTCCCTTTTCCCCTAATTAATTTAAACTATTGATTAAACCCAAAATAAAAGAACTTATTCATCTCAACTTGGGCAACTGAGAATTCAACTTAAGCCTTATTAACAAATTGAAAATTTTTCATAGGTAGATGATATATTTTTCAAGGATGTATGCAGGACTGTTTAGATTTTAACAAAAGGTAAGCCATAATTTAAAACAACGTTAAATTTATAGAAAGGGTGAAGTTGGAAATACTCCTTAAACGAGTAAAATGTACTTTAATAAAATCTACCATATTTATTTATGATTATTTTTTAGTCTGATAATTAAGTAGTTATGAGCATAAACGAAGTTTGAACATTCGTTTTTAACCCTGAAAACTGCGTATAAGTACGTGATTTTAAATTTTCGTAAAGATTTAATTTAAATTTTGCTTTAATGCTTCTTTAACCACACTTTTATTAAAAATTAGTTCAAAAAAGGTGTACGGAAAATTATAAGTTTCCATTTTTCTATACACATTCTGTATTTATTTTCAGACAAATCATTAAAATGACACTTAAAAAGAACACGATCTATGCCGTTGCGGCCTGTATGGTCAGTAACCTGCTATTGACGGCCTGCCAGGATAAGAATAAGTTTTACGCCGAGCACGATGTTGTAGTGAACAATATTGACAAAAGTGTTAAACCCGGAGACGATTTTTTTGCTTACGCCAATGGCTCCTGGCTTAAAAAGAACCCTATCCCCGCTGCTTACTCATCCTGGAGTATTTATAACCTGGTACAGGAAGACATGCGTAATAAAATGCTGAAGATAAACCAGGATGCCATGAAGGGAGGCGGCGCAAAGGGCAGCAACACTCAAAAGATAGGTGATTTTTACTTCAGCGGAATGGATACCGTTAAAATTGAAAACTTAGGCACAACGCCACTTAAATATGAGTTGGCTAAAATAGACGCCGTGAAAGACGTACAGGGCCTTGTTGATGAGTTTGCATATTTAAGCACCATTGGCGTAACAAACCCAATAGCTGCATTTGCCGGGCAGGACGACAGGAACAGCAAAAAAATAATTATGCAGTTATATCAATCTGGTATAGGTTTGCCCAACCGTGATTACTATTATAAAACCGACGAGCACACCACCGCCGTTCGTAACGATTACCAGCAAAAGCACCTGCCTGTATTATTTAAATTTTTAGGTAATGATGATGGAGCTGCTAAAACAGCAGCACAAAAAACGTATGCCTTAGAGAAATTTTTGGCTGATAGCTCGAGAACGTTAGAAAACCTGCGCGACCCATACCACAACTATAATAAAATGGCGGTTGCCGGCGTAAATAAGCTTTCGCCGCTTATTGATTGGAAACCCACATTCGATAAACTGTATTACAAAGATGTGGATACCGTTATTGTTGGCCAGCCCGAATATCTGCGCGCGGTAAATACCGCGCTTACGAAATTCAGTATAGACGACTGGAAAAACTACCTGCGTAAAAACCTGCTTAACGAGTTCAGCCCGTACCTAAACAAGGCGATTGCCGGTGAAAATTTCAGGTTTTACGGTACCGTGATATCGGGACGAAAGGAACAACTGCCGCGCTGGAAACGTGTGCTTGATATTGAAGAAGATGTAATGGGCGAAGTGCTGGGGCAGATCTTTGTAAAAGAGTATTTCCCCGAGCCAACCAAAAAGCGTTACGAAGATATGGTTGAGGCCGTGCGGGGTTCTTTTAAAAACCATATAGAAAAACTAAACTGGATGAGCGCTGCTACCAAAAAGCGTGCTTATGAAAAACTGGAAAAGGTTTACCCAAAGGTAGGTTTCCCCGATCATTGGAGAGATTACTCGGGTTTGAATATCGATAAAAACCAGTTTGTACAAAACATCATCAATAGCTCTAAATTTGACCGTAAGTTTAACGCCAACAAATTAGGCAAGCCGGTAGACCGTACCGAGTGGGGGATGACACCGCAAACCTACAACGCCTATTACAATCCTTCCAACAACGAGATCGTATTGCCTGCCGCTATATTTATGGTGCCGGGCACTTTAGATGAGAAGATAGACGATGCAGTTGTGTATGGCTACGGCGCGGCATCAACTATTGGCCACGAAATTACCCACGGTTTTGACGACCAGGGCCGGCAATATGATGAAAAGGGTAACCTTAAACCATGGTGGTCTGCACAGGATTCGGTAAAATTTGCACAGCGTGCTCAAAAACTGATTGAGCAATTTAACGGATATAAAGTGGGCGATCAAAATATAAATGGTAAAGCTACACTTGGCGAAAATATTGCTGATTTGGGCGGCGTTGTAATAGGCCTTGATGCCTTCAAAAAAACAAAACAGTATAAAGAAGGCAAAGCAATAAATGGCTTAACCCCGGTGCAGCGCTACTTTTTAGGCTATGCGCTTGGCTGGCTGGGCCACGACAGGAAAGAAGCCTTATCTAACCAGGTAATCTCTGATGTGCACTCCCCACGCTTTTTACGTGTTAATGGTCCGTTTAGCGATGTACCGGAGTTTTATGAAGCATTCAGTGTAAAAAAAGGTGATAAAATGTGGATAGACCCAGATAAACGAGTGAAGATCTGGTAACCCCGCTCAAATCCTCCCCGTATGGGGAGGGCTTACAGAATAGTTAAATAAAAGTCTCCCCTATCGGGGGAGATTTAGAGGGGGCTTTCTATATTTACACCATGCAAATCATCCACACCTTGCAAGAATGGTGGCAGCATCAAACCTGGCAAGAACTCACCGGGGTTATAACCGGGCTTGCATGTGTGTATTTGGCGGCTAAGAATAATATCCTTAACTGGCCCATCGCTATCATCAGCACCGTTTTATATATTTACATTTATCACAAGGCAGCACTTTACGCCGATATGCTACAATACGTTTACCTATGCATTACCAGCATGTATGGCTGGTACAACTGGGGTAGGTTACCTAAAGTAGATGATAAAAAGACGCCGGTGGTATCTATCAACCAAAAGCAAATGTTTTACGCGGCGCTGTTTGTGCTGGTTTTAACCCCTGTGCTTGGTTACACACTTATTACCTTCACGCAAAAACTAAATTACCGCCCGCCTGCTTATCCTTATATAGATAGCTTTTGCACGGCATGTAGTTTTGTAGCCCAGTTTTTTTTAACCCGTAAAATTTTGCAAAACTGGCTTATCTGGGTTTTTGTTGATATTATATACACTGTTATCTACTTTAAAAAAGACTTACAGATAACGGCTTTTATGTTTTTTATATTGATCATCATTGCGGCCGTAGGGTACGTAGATTGGAAAAAGGAATATAAAAAGCAACTCTTAAATCTAAATCATGGGTAAACCCGAAATAATCAAGATAGCTATTGTAGGCCCCGAATCTACCGGTAAATCTACCATGTCGGCATTTTTAGCGGAGCATTACCAAACCGTGTGGGTGCCCGAGTACGCCCGCGGGTATTGCGAAAAGTTAACCGCCCCGCCCACCTGGCAGGACGAGATCAATATGTTTCACGGGCAGCTGGCGTTAGAGGCAGAAATACTGCCCGGTGCGAACAAGCTGCTTATTTGCGATACCACTTTTATTACCGTAAAGATCTGGAGCGACGAGATCTTCGGCAAAGCCCCGCAGGAGGTTGTTGACGAGTTGCCCAAACACCCTTATAACCTTTACTTACTTTTAGATATCGACCTACCCTGGCAGGATGACCCCCTGCGCGATTTCCCCCATAAGCGCGAGCATTTTATGGATATATGGCAAAAGGAATTAAACGCCCTTAACGCCAATTATATAACTATATCAGGCACCGGCGAAGACAGGTACGCAAAAGCTACTGAAGCTATGGATGCGTTTATTGGTCAGAACCGGAATTAATCGAATTATGAATTAACAGAAGGGAGGAATTTTGGATAATTATTCCATTAATTCTTTAATTCACATAAAATTTGGGTTCAGACATTTTTTTTCATCCCTCTGTGCAACGTTACCAAATACCCTGCGTCATTTAACCTGAAACCTGTCAATAATTTGGAAGCCGTATACGTAGATAAACATTACAACCTGGTGGTTGAGTGTAAGCAGGGCAGTAAAAAAGCCTGTTATGAGTTGTACAAGCTATATGCTAAAGCGATGTTGAACGTTGCCTTTAGGATAGTGGGCAACATTGCCGAGGCGGAAGATGTTTTGCAGGAATCATTTACGGATGCTTTTCATAAGCTGAAGGATTTTAGGCAGGAAACCACCTTCGGGTTATGGCTTAAACAAATTGTGGTTCACCGCTCCATAAACCTTTTACGCAAACGCAAGTTAGCGTTTGTTGAGGTAGAGGACGGCCACCTGGAAAACGTAGCCGATGAAGAGCCCTGGGATGATGACGATGTACAATACCAGGTAGCCCAAATAAAAGAAGCCATGAAGGAATTGCCCGAAGGCTACCGTGTTGTTCTATCCCTTTATTTATTAGAGGGCTACGATCACGAAGAGATAGGGCAGGTATTAAACATAACAGAAAATACATCAAGAACACAGTTTTTGAGGGCAAAGCGAAAACTGAGCGAGATATTAATAAGAAAAGGAATTAAGAAATGAGCAAGCGGTTAGAAGATTTTATGAAAGACCACAGGGCGGAATTTGACGACCTGGAGCCACGCGGCGACATCTGGAACAACATTGCCCTTGAATTGGATACCTGGGACGAACAACAGCCAAAAAAGCGCGAAGCAAAAACTTTTTCGCTGGCCTTTGTGCTAAAGGTAGCCGCATCAGTTATTGTGGTGATGGGTTTAGGATTTGGCCTGTATTTAAAAAATCAAAAGCCGGCAGGGATAGACCTGGCCGACATTAATCCAACCTATGCCAAACAACAGGTACACTATGCATCAATGATAGAAAGCAAACGTACCCGGTTAAAATTGGTTGCCAAGTTCGATCCGCAGTTATATAATGAGTTTAACGCGGAGCTTTTAAAGATGGATGCCAACTATAAAAAACTAAATATTGATTTAGCAACCAGCCCCAACCAGGAGCGTGTTTTACGTGCAATGATCCGGAACTTGCAAATACAAACGGAGGTGCTTAATCAGCAACTGAGTGTAATTGAACAATTTAACCAAAGTAAAAAGGATCATGAAAATGAAAACAAAAATATTTAACAGGTTACTTACTGCTTTTGCAATAGTAACCATTGGCACAGCCGCCTTTGCCCAGGAAACCCCTGTGCAACCGCCCGCCCCGCCGCAAGCACCAGAGGTAACCACCCCAAAGTTTGACGCTAAGCAGTTCAACAAAAAAATGGGCGACCTTAAGGTTAAAATGAAACAGCTTGAACAAAAAATGAAGCAGAAAAACTTTAATGCGAACAAAGATATGGCCTTCGCTTTTAAAGATTTCGACAAGAATTTTGGTAAAAGTTTCAAAGGATTTAATAAAACGTTTAAAGAGAGTTTCAAGGATTTTGATAAAAACTTTAATACCAACTTTAAAGATTTCGGTAAAAATTTCGCCGGCAGCTTTAGCGAAATGGCGCCGGAGTTTTCGGGCGCCTTTAAAAACTTCGATGGTATAAGCTACGGCAATAGTAGCAATATTAACAGCGACGAGTACAATGAGAAAGTCGCCAATGGGCAAGTTATCGAAAAGGTAAAAAACTACAGTAAAAGTTATAGTGTTAATGGCAATGATGTTTTGCAGATAAGCAACAGCTTTGGGAAGATAGTAGTAAACACCTGGGCCAAAAATGAATTTAAAGTTGATGTACAAATGAAATTTGGGTCGGAAGATGAGGATTACGTTAAGAACATGATCAACGGTTCAGGCATCAGCGATAGCAAGAATGGTTCAATAGTGTCATTTAAAACCAACCTTGCCCGTAACAACGGCAGTAATGGAAACAACCACATGGAAATAAACTACACCGTTTATATGCCTGCCGGTAATGCGGTAGACATTACCAATAGATTTGGTAATGTTACCCTGCCCGATCTTAATGGTAAAGCAACCCTGCATGTATCATACGGCACGCTAAACGCTCAGCAGCTTTTAGCTAATGATAACGATATACGTATCCGCTTTGGCGATGCAAACATTGTAACCTTTAACGGGGGCAAGCTTGATGTTGGCTATGGTAAAGTAAAAGCAGGTACGGTAAGCAATGTAACCGCAAATATATCTTTCGCCGGTTTTAGTGCCGATAGGTTAAAAACTGCGGCGGATATCAATATTAAATATGGTGACGGCTTTAATATTGGCACCATCGACAGGTCGGTACGTAGCTTAAATATCAACGCTTCTTTCACCAAAATAAAACTTGATTTCAAAGGCGCTGATAGTTTCAATTTTGATGTGGTAACCAAATTTGGAGGCTTTAATTATAACGACGATAACATGAAGGTGACCTCTAAAAACCCGACAGACGAGGATAGGGGCTGGTCGTCGACAAAAACCTACAAAGGCTATATTGGCAAAAGCAACAGTGATAGTAAAATTTCCATTAATGCGAGCTACACCGACGTACGTTTTTACTAAAAACTGTTACATCTGTCATAAAATATTAGACCCCTGCTATAAACGGAAGGGGTTTTGCTATTTTTAGGACATACATTTTATACCTGCATGGAAATATTAACCGACCCGGAAGCGTGGGTATCGCTTATCACACTTACTGTTTTAGAGATCGTTTTGGGTATCGATAACGTTATCTTCATTTCTATATTATCAGACAAACTACCAAAGAACCAACAAGAACGCGGCCGCAAGGTAGGCTTGGGCATGGCCATGATAACCCGTGTATTATTGCTGCTTACCATTACCTGGGTAATGAAGCTGACCGCACCGCTGTTTAGCCTGTCGGGTATATTTAATGTTACCGACCCGGAATGGGTAGAGAAACTGTCTATATCCGGCCGCGACCTGATCCTAATTATTGGAGGTTTATTCCTGATCTATAAAAGCACTGCCGAGATCCATCAAAAAATTGAGGGGGAGGAAGAAGGCGCGGATAATGTTAAACCGCATTCGTTTTGGGCAACTATCTTCCAGATAATGGTATTGGATATCGTGTTCTCTTTAGACTCTGTTATTACCGCCGTAGGTATGGCTAAGCACGTCGAGATCATGATTGCGGCAGTTGTAATTGCAGTGGGCATTATGATGTGGGCATCAAGTGCGGTGGCCAACTTTGTAAACAAACACCCTACGGTTAAAATGCTGGCGTTGTCGTTTTTGCTGCTAATAGGCGTATCATTATTAGCCGAAGCATTTGAGCAACATATCCCTAAAGGGTACATCTATTTCGCGATGGCTTTTTCTATTTTAGTAGAAATGCTGAACCTTAAAATGCGCAGTAAAAAGGCCGCTAAAAGCGCCAAAGGTATTAAAGCGGTGCCGGCTAAAAAGTAACATATTTCACATTCCTTGTTCACGTTCACGGCCGTGAACGTGAACAAGTTTTTGTAACTTGCTAATAATCAATCAATTTGTAAATTCCGCCTACTGACAAAACGCTGTCACCACTTTTTTGATTTATAAAAAACAGCCCGGTGTCGCGCCATCGCTCACAAGAGGGTATCCTTTCCTGCTACTTAAACTTATTTTTCAAAGCGGCCAGTTTACTCATCATATCCATCTCTGGTTCCGGCTCGGGTTTTGGCTTTGGGGTAAAAGTTTTTTGAACAGATTTTTGCGGTTGAGGCCTTGGTGCAGGGGCTTCGCGTTTTTCGTTCTCCTTCATGCTTAGGGCAATGCGCTTGCGGCTTACATCCACATCTGTCACGGTTACCTCTACCTTTTGGTGCACCTTTAAAACCTCGTTAGGGTCTTTTATAAAGTGATTGGTTATCTGGCTCAAATGTACCAAACCATCCTGGTGAACGCCTATATCTACAAATGCCCCAAAATTGGTGATGTTGGTTACGATACCCGGTAGTTTCATGCCTAATTTTAGGTCGCCGATAGCGTTAACGCCGTCGGTAAAGCTAAATGCTTCGAACTGTTCGCGTGGGTCGCGACCTGGTTTGGCAAGCTCGGCTATGATATCGTTTAATGTAGGCAAACCTACCGTATCTGAAATGTATTTTTGCAGCGGGATAGATTTGCGCAGGGTGCTGTCGCGCATTAGGTCCTGCACGCTGCATTTCAGGTCTTTAGCCATTTGCTCAACCAGTGTGTAACGCTCCGGGTGAACAGAACTGCTATCCAAAGGGTTTTCCGCTCCGCGGATGCGTAAAAAGCCTGCCGCCTGCTCGTATGCTTTATCGCCCAGGCGGGCAACTTTTTTCAGTTGGTCGCGGCGTTTAAAGGCGCCATTTTGGTTACGATATTCCACAATGTTTTGCGCCAGTTGCGGACCAAGGCCGGATACATACGCCAATATCTGTTTCGATGCCGTGTTCAGTTCCACACCAACCGCGTTTACACAGCTCATTACGGTATCATCAAGTGAAGTTTGCAGTTTGTTCTGGTCCACATCGTGCTGGTATTGGCCAACACCTATCGATTTTGGGTCGATCTTTACCAATTCTGCCAGCGGGTCCATCAAACGGCGACCGATAGATACGGCGCCTCTTACAGTAATATCTTTATCCGGGAATTCCTCACGGGCTACGTCCGATGCAGAATAGATAGACGCGCCGCTTTCATTCACCATTACAATGGTTGCACCCTGCAGGTTAAGGTTGCGCACAAATAATTCGGTTTCGCGGCCGGCGGTGCCGTTCCCTATCGCAATAGCTTCAATGTTATATCTTTCAAATAAATGTTGAACGGTTTTTTCGGCCTCTTTTGCCTGGCCTGCTCCGGTATGCGGGTAAATGGCCGTGTTCTCTAACAGTTTGCCCTGTTCATCTAAACAAACCAGTTTACAGCCTGTGCGGAAACCAGGATCGATTGCCATGATCCGTTTTTGACCAAGGGGCGCCCCTAATAATAGCTGGCGGGCATTCTCGGCAAATACACGGATGGCTTCTTCGTCGGCCTTCTTTTTTGTCAACAGGCGGATCTCCGTTTCCATAGATGGTTTAAGCAAACGCTTGTAACCATCTGCAATAGCCAGCCCAACTTGAGTGGCGGCAGCATTGCGCGAGGAAATAAATTCGCGCTCTAATAAAGCTACGGCATCCTCTTCGGTTGGTTTGATATCCAGGTAAAGGATCTCTTCTTTCTCGCCGCGGCGCATGGCCAGGATGCGGTGAGATGGTGCCGACTTAACAGGCTCCGTCCACTCAAAATAATCTTTGTATTTGATGCCTTCCTGCTCTTTTCCCGGGGCAACTTTCGACTCGAAAACGCCTTTTTCCGTAAATAATTGGCGCATCTTGGCCCTTGTTTCCGCGTGTTCGCTGATGTGTTCGGCAATAATGTCGCGGGCACCGGCCAATGCCTCGCCAGCGGTTGCTACGCCTTTTTCATCGTCAATAAATTTAACGGCTTCCAATTCCGGGTCGATGCTTTTTTGGGCGAGGATAACATCGGCCAATGGCTGTAAGCCTTTTTCGCGGGCGGCAGTTGCGCGTGTTTTACGTTTTGGGCGATACGGCAAGTAAATATCTTCTAACCGTACCATCGTTTCGGCAGCGTTAATCTCTTTCTCCAACTCGGGGGTAAACTTGCCCAGGTCTGTAAGGGATTTAAGGATGGCCTCGCGGCGTTTATCAAGTTCGCGCAATTGCAGCACACGGTCGCGGATGGCGGCTACCTGCACTTCATCTAAGCTGCCGGTAACCTCTTTACGGTAACGGGAAATAAAAGGAACGGTTGCGCCCTCGTCAAGTAAAGCAATAGTTGCGCTCACCTGCTTGCTGCCAACAGAAAGCTCCTGCGCTATTTTTATATTGTATGATTCCATTTGATTTGATTTCACCGATTCAGAAGATTACACTGATTACCGGGAATGCGAAGTTGTCACTCTTTAAGCAGAAATCAAACGGATAGTTTTAAACAAGACGGTAAATTAGTCTTGCCTAATTTTATTATTTTGTTTGTGCTAATTAATTATTACGTTTGTTGAATGGATATGCGCCCCATCTGCCTGATAATCATGCTAACAACTTTTGTATCTGTCGCCTACGGGCAAACAGATACCCTAAAGCACAAGTACACCTTGTTTAACCCCGTGCCCCGAGAAAAAATGAAGGATATGGAAACCGACCGTCCAGATGTTACGGAAAGCGCCTATTCGGTAGCGGCCGGGCATTTCCAGGTGGAGAGCGACTTGTTAAGGCATGTGCGGAACAAAAGTGACGGCGTACAAAGCATCCAAAATACGTATAACCTGGCCAACTATAAATTGGGGTTAACCGAGCGGTCGGACATTCAAATGGTGATACCAACGTACACAACCATCACCGTGCGCGACATTGCCTCCGGTAAAATAACAAACAAAACATCGGGCATTGACGATATCTCCGTGCGGTTTAAATATAATATATGGGGCCACCATGGAGGCAAAACGGCGCTGGCAGCGTTGCCCTATGTTGTATTGCCAACCTCGGCTTTTGCAAACAATGGGATGCAGTATGGGATAGTGTTCCCATTCGCGCTATCGCTGGGCGAGGAATGGAATTTTGGCTCGCAGGTGGCAGTGAATGTTGCCAAAGAGGACGATAGCCATTTTCATCCCGAATACCTTTATTCCTTTACTTTTGGCCGGGAGCTCTCGGAAAAACTTAGCGCTTTTGTAGAAGGGGTTGTCACCTATAATGTTTTCGCCAAAAAGGCCGAGACCTTTGCCAATGGCGGGTTGATATTTTCTGTAACCGGTAACCTGAATATTGACGCGGGGGTAAATATCGGGCTTAAGCAAAGCTCCGACAAAATATATTTCCTGGGCTTTTCGTTCAGGTATTAGTAACGTCATAATAACAACTATGCATACGCTATCCGAAGAAAATTACCTGAAATGTATTTACCGCCTTTGGCAGGACAAAGGGCAAAAGATAACCCCTACTGCCATTGCGGAGTCGCTTGGTAACAACCCGGCATCGGTGGTGGATATGATCCGTAAGCTAACCGATAAGCAATTGATATCTTATGATAAAAAGAAGGGTGTAGAACTAACCCCGCAAGGGCAAAAAGATGCAACTTTAATAGTGCGCCGCCATCGTTTATGGGAAGTGTTTTTGTTAGAGAAACTGGGTTACCATTGGGACGAGATCCACGATATAGCAGAAGAGCTGGAGCATATTAAAGACGCTACCTTAGCAGATAGGCTGGATAAGTTCCTTGGTTTCCCGGAGTATGACCCGCACGGTGACCCGATACCCAAAGCCAATGGGAAAATGGCCAAGCGTTTTTCTACTACCCTTGCCGATGTTAAAACCGGCGGCAGTTGCCTTGTTGTGGCGGTAAAAGATACCACCAGCCAGTTTTTACAATACCTGGTAAAACTGGATATTAATATTGGTACAAAAATTCAGCTGATAGAGAAAATTCCGTTTGATAGTTCATTAGTGATCAGTATTAATGGCAACGAGCATAAAACCGTTTCGCAAAAGTTTGGAGAGAGTTTGCTGATAGATATGTAGGAGATGTGCAGATGCGCGCGTCTTTGCGAGGAGCGATAGCGACGTGGCAATCTCTTTGAGCTATTCGTTGATGCAAGATGTAGAGTCGTCCTAAAGAGATTGCTTCGTACCTCGCAATGACGCGTTAGGGAATCGCAATGGTATGTTTTTATAGCGCACGCTATATTCTTATCCTCCATGCTCGCCTAACAGATCCTTTAAACTTTCTAATGTATCGGCTTCCTCTTTAGGTTTATCATGGCGCCAGCGCAAAATTCTGGGGAACCGTAGGGCTATGCCCGATTTATGCCTGCTTGACTTATTGATCCCTTCGAAACCTATCTCGAAAACCAATTCTGGCTTTACGGTGCGTACCGGGCCAAATTTTTCTAAAGTGTTGCGTTTAACGAAGTAATCTACTTTGTTTATCTCGGCATCGGTAAGGCCGCTGTAGGCCTTGGCAAACGGTACCAATTTATCGCCATCCCAAACGGCAAAGGTATAATCGGTGTAAAGATCGGCGCGGCGGCCGTGGCCCTTTTGTGCGTAGATCATGACGGCATCAACAGATAGCGGATCTATTTTCCATTTCCACCAATCGCCTCTGCGGCGGCCAACCTGGTAGGTAGCGCTTTTGCGTTTCAGCATAATGCCTTCGGCTATCATCGCACGGGATTGTTCCCTTGTTTTTTCCAGTTCTTCCCAGCTATCAAATTTGATGAGCGATGAAATGCGGAATACTTCGGGAAATTCGGTTGCGGCTTGTATCTTTTCCAATATCTCACGCCTCTCCGATTGAGTTTTAGTGCGGATATCTTCGCCCGCATATTCCAGGCAATCGTAAACTATGGTAGCAACAGGGCTATCGGTCAGGATCTTTTTACTCAGGTTTTTACGCCCGATACGGGTTTGCAACACGCTGAACGACATGGGTAACCCATTCTGAAAACTCAGGATCTCGCCATCAAGCACGGTGCCGTCAGGCAGTGCATTCAAAAAATCATGCAGCTCGGGGAATTTCTCGGTAGCCAGGTCCTCGCCACGGCTCCATATAAAGATCTGGCCGCCGCGTTTTATCATTTGCGCACGGATGCCGTCCCATTTCCACTCGGCCTGCCAGTCGGCGGCATCGCCAAGGGCGTTGCCAACATCCTCTGCCGACTTACGCTTTTCGGATGTTTCCTGAATAGGGTATGCCAAAAAGAAAGGATATGGGCGCGAGATGTTATCGGCCGCGTTTTGTTCCTCTATCAGCTGGTCGTAGGTATAATCTTCCGGCATCCAGCTGCCCATAATTCGATGGGTAAGGGCAGGAGCTTCTATCCCGGTAATATCAGCCAGGGCTTTCACTACCAGGTTATTTGAAACGCCAATCCGGAAACTGCCCGTAAGCAATTTATTAAACACAAAGCGCTCCTGCCTGTCCAGCATCGCCCATGATGTTATCAGCCAAAGTTTCTTTTCTTCTTCGTTTTTACTGCCGATGGCATTTATCTCGGCTATCCATTCCGTTAAAGTCTTGCTGCTGCTGTTTTCGCTTTCGGGCATCAGTAATGACATGGTTTCGGCAAGGTCGCCAACCACCTGGTAACTTTCTTCAAATAACCATCGCGGGATGTTTGACGCCTCGATAGCCCAATTGCGGATAAGTGTAGAATTGATGGGCCGCTTTGGTCGCCTGCCGGTAAACAGGGCAAGCATATGCATTTTATCGGTATCGGGTACGTTGGTAAAATAGTCCTTCAGTACCTTAACTTTTTCGTTGGTTTTGTTGGTCTCGTCTAAAGAAAGGAATAGTTGTGCAAATGCTTTCATGATGAAGCCCCCTCTAAATCTCCCCCGATAGGGGAGACTTTTTGAATGTCTTGAGCTATAGCAAGCTCCTCCCCTTTCGGGGGAGGTTGGGTGTAGGCTTCCGCATCTTCCTCCTCACCACCATACAGCGTATGCACCTCGCTGGCGTTGAAGCCTATTTCGTTTAAATACCTGGTGAACGATGCCGTGTAACCGTGAGTTAGGTAAACGCATTCGCAATCGGTAGCATCAATAGCGCTAACCAGGCCGTTCCAATCGGCATGGTCAGACATGATGAAACCGCGGTCGGCCGCACGGCGGCGTTTGGCACCACGGATAGCCATCCAGCCGCTGCAATAACCAAAACTATATGGCCCAAACTTGCGCATCCACGGCGTACCTACAGATGACGGCGGGGCAATGATGATACCTTTCCTCACTTCTTCTTTTGATGATTCTAAAGTGATACGTTCCGTTGGGTTTAATATCACGCCATTACGGCGCAGGGCTTCGTTCGTGTTTTCGATAACGCCGTGGGTGTACACCTTGCCAATGCTTAGATCAAGGTTTTGCAGGATGCGCTGGGCTTTACCTAACGAGTAGCCAACTATTACCGTAGCTACGCCATTTTCGACATTGCTACGCCACCAGTTATTTACTTCACTAAAGATTTCTGACTGTGGTTTCCAGGAATAAACCGGCATCCCGAAGGTACACTCAGATATAAAGTGATGGCATTTAACCGGCTCGAAAGGGGTAGAGATACCATCATCATCCGTCTTATAATCGCCTGATACTACCCAAATAACGCCCTTGTATTCAATCCTGATCTGCGCGGAGCCAATTACATGGCCCGCCGGAAACATGGAAATACTTACGCCATGTTTAACAACCGTTTCGCCGTACTCGATAGTGCGCAGGTTAATATCACCTAAGCGGTAAAGCATCACCTCGCGCGACAGGTGGTGCGCTAAATAGTTCTTATGCCCAAAGTAGGCATGGTCTGCATGGGCGTGGGTGATCACGGCATCGTCCACAGGTTTCCAGGGGTCGATGTAAAATCGGCCCTGTTCGCAGTAGATGCCCCTATCCGTAAATTCAAGCAGTGGTTTAGCCATGGTTAGTATAATAACCTATGGCGTTGAAATTAGTTTGAGTTTGTACTGATGACTATTTGGCTCGCCCGTTATAAAAAACAGGGCAAAAAAAACAGGCGCGATAATCATCGCGCCTGTCATATCTCAGTGTGCTAAGTATTAGTTTGTGCCCGCCGGTTTAACGGTAGTTAACTTGCTGCCCAAAGTAAGGTAATCTGTTAGTACCTGTCCGGCCTCTTTTTGTAAGAAATCCATATCCTCCTTTTTAGGTTTTACCTGGCCTTTTTTTAGTGCCGGCAAACCTAAGGCTACCCTGCGTTCGTTATTATGCTCAAACGCTTTTTTCTCATCGGCATCGCGTTGCTCTTTCAGTTTCGCCTCGTTTAGGGTTACGCTGGTTTCAGTAGCTTGCTTTTTAGATTCTTCAATATCCTGTAACAGGTATTTGTAGCTTTGGCTTGATGCCATACGATCTTCATGCAATTTTTTAAGCTGCGGCAATACGGTAGCAAAATTACCTACGGTAGTGTAATCGCTTTTCTCGATCACATCAAAAGGCATTGCAGATGGCTCGGTATCTTCACCGTATTTATCTAAAGGTATAACAGACGGGAAATCAACATCGGGCAATACGCCTTTATGCTGTGTAGAGTTACCATTTATGCGGTAGAATTTAGCGATGGTTAAGTTTAACTGGCCAAATTTATTCTGGCTGCCGGTAGCTACAGTTTTGGTTTTACCCGCAACGGCCAATAATTTATCTTTTAATGATGGGGTGATAACCTTATCCAGATCGATAGCGTTTTGTACCGAACCTTTACCATAGGTTTGTGTACCCAAGATCAAACCACGGCCATAATCCTGGATCGCGCCGGAGAAGATCTCTGATGCCGAGGCGCTAAAGCGGTCAACCAATATGGCTAACGGGCCTGCGTAGGCAATAGCAGGGTCATCATCTTTATCAACCTCTACCTTGTTACGCGCATCGCGTACTTGTACTACAGGGCCGGTTTTGATGAATAGGCCGGTAAGCTCAACAGCCTCCATTAAAGAGCCGCCACCATTTTGGCGAAGGTCAATTACCACACCGTCAACATTTTCACGTTTCAGGGTATCTAATATCAGCTTAACATCACGGGTGGTGCTTTTGTAATTAGGGTTACCTGCTTTATAATCTGCAAAATCAAGATAAAATGCAGGGATAGATATAACACCTATCTTAACAGTTTTACCATTTTGATTGTACGTGCGGATCTCTTTTTTGGCAGAGATATCCTGTAAAATGATCTTTTCGCGTACCAGTTCTATCACCCTTGGCTTAGCGGTAACGGCGCTGCCTTTAGCTAATAACTGCAACCTTACAGTTGTGCCTTTAGGGCCACGGATCAGCGCGATTGCGTTATCTATCCTCCAGCCTACAATGTCCTGAAACTCGCCGGTTTTGCCTTGTGCTACACCAACAATGCGGTCATCGGCATTAACCAATTTGCTTTTATCGGCAGGGCCGCCGGGGGTAACGTTTTTAATGGTTACATATTCGTTCTCTATCAATAGCGATGCGCCGATACCCTCTAAAGAGCGCGACATGTCAATATTAAAGTTAGCCGCGTTAGATGGGTTAAAGTAGTTGGTATGCGGATCTATAGCCTCAGTAAAAGAATCCATAAACGCCTGGAACACGTCCTGGTTAGACAGCTTGTTGGACTGCGAAAGGATGTTGGTATAACGCTTCTTTAAAGTCTCTTTATTAGCGGCAAGTTCTTTACCGGTAAGCTTAAGGTTAAGCAGATCGTATTTTACACGTTGTGCCCAAACGTTATGCAGGTCGGTTTCTGATGCTGCCCAAGGCAATTTATCACGATCGTATGTGTAGGTATCATTCTGGGCGAAGTCAAATGTTTTGCCCAATTGCGTTACCGAAAAATTAACATACTCGTTATAACGCTTTTGAAACACGTTGAAAATATAAAATACATTGGCCAGGTTACCGGCTTTAATGTCATCATCAAAAGTAGTTTTAAACTGGTCAAACTCCTTAATATCTGATGCTAACAGGTAGTTATGGTTCTCATCAAGCTTTTTGATATAACGGTCATATATGATAGCCGATACCGAATCATTTAACGGTACTTTTTTGTAGTTATAGTCAGAAACCAAAGTGTACACATATTTTAAAACAACACTTTGCTGCTCATCGGGCTGCAGGTCATTAGGGCCTGCATGTTTGTAATTTACTTTGGCTGGGGCTGCATTACACGCAAACGCGGTTGCTAATGCCAGCATTAAATATAATTTCTTGAACATATCTTTTACACTATTTAAATCGGGACTTGTGTGAAACATCAATACTTGTGCCTGTTTTTAATTTATAGAATATAAAAAGAGACAGCCGCAAAGCTGTCCCGCTAATATATTGAATAACAATATTACAATAATGTTTGGGTTGTTTTATTATAGATGCCGCATTTTACCTAATTGTTACAAAAACAGGTTTTATTTGGATTTACCAGTAACGTCAACAGCTTCGGCGTAGCGCAGCTCTGATTTTGGTAACCAAACCTTGTTGCTTTGTACAAATTTGATCTTGGTATCTATTAACTTAACGTCATCAGTACGGCCTGTAGTACGTGCAAGGTCGCGCGCTTCTGCAAGATCTTGTTGTGCCTGAGTAAGATCGCCAAGGTCGGCTTTGATAAGTGCCAGGCTAATTAAGTTATTTATGGTGTGCTGGTAGTCGTTCTGTTGTTTAGAGATCAGGATGCTTTGCAGGTAATACCACTTAGCTTCCGACAGGCGGTTCTCGCCAACGTAGATCTTGGCAAGTTCGCTAAATCGGTAGCTGGCTAAGGCATATTCGCGGAAACGCATGTTATGTTGGGCCGCGCGCATTACAATGCGCTCATTTATCTCCAGGGTAAACTGACTGCGGGGTATGATGTTTTTTGCAAGCTTTTTTGGATTATACACTAATTGTTTGGCCGATAAAAACCGTTTAAGGGAAAGGTCTTTCACTTGAGATATCTGAGGGTACCTCGCGTGTTTTTTAAAATCGCCGCGCCACCACTGGGCAGATGCCGATAGGTTTAAAGCGCAAAAAATTACTAAAATGATGTATCGCATTTAAATTATAATCGGGGGATATTAAGTTAATTATTTTAACTGGTATGTAAAGATACTACAATTATTAGAATTTGCAAATTATGGCTTTTAGGCAATAATTGAATGTTTTATTTGGATTTGAACGAAACGCCGGCTCTTTTGGTATATACAGTTGAATAATAAAGCTTGAAAACCGCAAGCGGCATATTTGTGTAACTTAAAAGAATAACTTAGCTTTACTAACACAATGCCCTGTCTATTAGATAGATAATTGGTTTAGTTATCCCAGTGAGCAATTTAAATCTAAACAAAAAGCGAAAAACTTGTTACCTAAAATTAAATGTGTTATGTTAAATAAGGTCAGCGCTTCTGCAAAATTGTATACCCTGTTGTTTATTACGGCAGTTAGTATTGTGGCGCTGGGAGTTTACGGCATTAACGACCTCGAAAACATGAATCAAAACACCCAAACGCTGTATGCCGATAGGGTGCTGCCATTTGAGCAATTGTCCAACGTTAGGTTTGCATATACCGAAATATTAACGGTGGCCCAGAATACGGCAAACCATATGCTCAGTTTCAGGGACGCAGAAAAAAGAATACAACAAGCAGAGAAGGTAATAAATGATAACTGGGGCAGATACCGGCAAACTTACCTTACGCCTGAAGAGTTGCTATTGGTTAAACAAACACAACTTACAAAACGAAAGGCTGACGAACAATACACGGAATTACTTATCCTGTTAACTAAACAAGACCAGAAGGGGCTCGAAGCATTTATAAAGAACGAAGACTATGCCGGGTCGGCACCATTTACCGTAAACCTAAGCCTATTAATGAAATTGCAAGTACGCGTAGGTAAACAAATATATACAGAGAATAATAAAATATACCACACCACATCCAAACGGTTCATTACCTTAATTTCGCTTTTCTTAGCCATCGCCCTTTCGTTGTCGTTGTATATTATTAGAAATATCAAAACGCTAATTAACACCATTTTGCAGGGCAAACGCAGGATTGAACAAAGTGAAGAGAAATACTTTTCTTTATTTGAACAAGCGTCTGACGCGATCTGCATAGTAAATTCGCAGGGTAACTTTACCGAGGTAAATGATAGCATGTGCCGGCTGGCGGGCTACACACGAGAAGAATTTTTGACCATGAATATTACGGCCCTCATAAACGCCGAAATATTAAAAATTCACCCTCTTAGATATGCTGAAAAAAAAGTGGGTGAATCTGTAACCGGCGAGCGGAAATTGGTAAAGAAAAACGGGGATGTCATCGACCTTGAAATTAATGGTAAAAAGTTTACTAACGATAGGATAATGATTATTTCCAGAGACATCACGGCCCGCAAGGCGATGGAAACGGAACTGATCCATGCGGAGTTGAAGTTTCGAACGCTCGCCGATAAATCCATGGTTGGAATTTACATTGTACAAAAAGGGAAATTTGTATATGTAAACCCGCGCTTTGCCGAGGTTTTTGGATACGAACCGAACGAATTGATAGGCAGAGAACCCGTTGAAGCCATTGTCCATCCAAACTATCAGGCGATATCTAATGAAAACATACGGTTGCGGGTAGAGGGCGAAGTAGATAGCGTGCACTACGAGGCCATGGGAAGAATGAAAGACGGCAGCGCTAACTGGGTAGAATTTTATGGTAGCCGCGCTATTATTGAAGACGAACCAACAATTATAGGTTCGATGATAGATATCACCGAAAGGAAGATAGCCGAAGAGGGACTAAGGGCATCTGAAAAGAAATACAAGCTGCTTTTTGAGAGTAATCCGGTGCCACTATGGATCATCGCTAAGGATGATCAATCCATTATTGCTGTTAACGAGGCCGCCTCCATCCTTTACAAATACACCAAGGACGAATTACTGAATACCAGTGTAAAAAAACTCAGGCCGGCAGAAGATTGGGATCGGCAACTGTTAAGCTATCAGAAAGAAATTACCGGTGCTGTGGATTTTGGCTTGGTTAAACACCTAAAAAAGGACGGAACTGTAATTTTTGTAAGTATAATTTCTGAAGACATTTTATTTGAGGGTAGGCCCGTGCGGATCTCGTCAACAGTTGATGTTACAGAAAAATTGAAGGCGGAAGATTTGCTTAAAAAGTCGGAGGCCAACTTGCAAACCATCTTAAACACTACCGATACTGCTTACGCCTTATTAGACCGCCATCTGAAAGTTTTGGAATATAACGATATAGCCCTATCATTTGCAAAGCAGGAATTTAATTTTGACCCTAAAAACGGCGGCAAATTTTTTGATCATTTACCTAAGAACAGGCGCGCCCAGTTCTTAGGTAATATTGATAATGTATTTAAAGGTAATACCATTAGCTATGAAGTTACGTACGACCAGCCAGATGGCGGTAACATCTGGTACTATGTTAAAATGTTCCCGATATTCAATAAAGAGAATGAAATATTGGGGCTGGTGCTTGCGATTTCTGATATTACCGAACGTAAACAAGCCGAGCAGCGTTTGCAACTGGCGTACCAGCGTATAAAAACAAACATTGGGTTTATACGAGAGATGATCTGGAAACAATCGCATATCCTTAGAAGCCCATTAGCCAATTTAAAAGGTCTGATAACCATTCTGCATAGTGACCCTGAGGATAAGGAAGTAATGGCCCACATAAAAACGGAACTCGAAAGAATGGATGCTGTTTTTAAAGAGATGGCGCAGGATTCATCTGCAGATGATATGAATTATGATGATAGTTTGAAATAGCAAACAGGTGCAGTTAGTGATTAGCGTTTCAATCCCCATTACTCAAACACCTCTACCTCGCCGTCGTGCAAGGCCCAAACCATGTAAGGATGGGTATCGGCATGGTAAATATCGCCATTGCTGGTGATGCCAATGATGCCTGCAAAACCATCATAAGGTTTCATTTCGTCGAGGGTTTTTGCTGTCGCGACAGATAGGGGCATGCCATCGGTTACGCGGGTGACAATTTTTGACGCTACCGACGCGCTGGTGATATCCTCGCCCACGCCTGTACAGGAAATGCCCGCGAAGGCATTGGCATAATTACCTGCCGTGGTGGCTGAGTCGCTTACCCTGCCGGGGATCTCGAACCCTTTGCCACCGGTAGAGGTAGCAGCGGCTATATCGCCATAAATATCAAGCGCCACGCAGCCAACGGTACCCAATCGGATAGAGTCGCTTAGTTTTTTCTCGTATTCTTTACGGCGCTGGGGTATTTCGGGGTTGTAATAAGTAAAGCCATTTTCGGATGCGAAGCCGCTTGCGCCTTGTCCGCTAAGTACGCGGTCGTCATATTCCATTAATTTTTCAGCAATGCAAATGGGGTTTTTAATATCCTCAATATTGATAACACCGCTAAACTTTTGGGTCTTGCCATCCATCAGGGAGGCACTCAGGCGGATCTTGCCATCGCTTTGGATCTGCGAGCCGGTGCCTGCGTTAAAAAGGTCGCAATCTTCCAGCAGGCGTACGGTGTACACCACAGTTTGGGCGGCGGTGTGGCTTTCCAGATATTTGTGGCCCAGGGTAACAATTTCGCGCAGGGCATCCTGCTTGGCTTTTTTTACCTCCTGGTTTGTGTTAGATTCGCTAAAAAACCCGCCGTGTATGATCAGTTTCATTGTAATAGATCGCTTTTGCTTTCACCGTCCGGTACGCCAATATAAACGTTCTCTTCAACCTTAACCGCTTTTTTGATGATCATGCGGTGCTGCTGCAGGTCGTACTTGTCAAATATCGACATTACATGCACCTTTAAATTCTCAATAGAAACGGGGTCGCCTATCTCTACATCATAAACGTTGGTTTCTACAATATTCTTGCCATCAACCAACATTATTAATCCCGATCCTATGGCCTCCATCATACAGCCCTCGGTAATTAAAAGGCCTGCATCTTCGCCAAGGCCAATGCCCAGTATGCCGGGGTTGGTGGCAACGGCGTATAATAAACGGCCGATGCGGCCGCGCTGTACAAAGTGCGTATCCACAATCACAGAATCTATAAAACCAAGGCCGGCGGTTATTTGCACTTCGCCTTTTATAAGGGCCTCGTTGCTTTGCCCGCGGTAAATCATGTGGGTTGATGCCGCCGCAGCACCTGCTGAGGTACCTGCAACAATAAAGTTATCGTTCTGATAGCGTTGTTTCAAGATCTGCAAAAACTGCGTACCGCCAAAAATAGCGGTTAGGCGCAGCTGGTCGCCGCCGCTAAACATCACCACATCGGCCTTGCTTATGCGCTCCAGGTAATCGGGGTTGGCGGCATCCTCGCGGCTTTTGATATGTAAAATGTTAACGTGGGTAACATTAAGCTGGTTAAAGGCCTTAATGTATTCGTTACCAACAAGTTCCGGGATCTGCGATGCGGTGGTAATTACTTCCACAACAGAACCTTCGTGCTTATCCGATTCATTAATGATGCGCCGCAAAATACCTTTTTCAAAAAATTTGATATAGTGAGGTTGCATGATATGCTCCAGCACACTTACATTACTGCCCATATCAACAGCACCACCAATTATTATTAATTTTCCTTTAGGGGCATCCATAATCTTTGTATCAATTTATACAAATTAAAATAAAATTGATTAAAAACTAATGGTTTAATTAATAAAACTGCATTTTTTGGCCGAAACATTTTATTAGATTGATAAGTTCTTTAGATTTAAAAGAAATTCCCGATTCATTTTTAAAGCATATATGAAGATTGAAAATATACAGGTATTACGTGGCCCGAACCTTTGGAGTGTTAGCCGAAAAAAATTAATACAGATGCGGTTAGATCTGCAAGAAATGGAGGAACACCCGTCTAACACCATCGATGGTTTTTACGAGCGTATGAAAGCGCTTATTCCAAGCCTGTACAGTCACCGCTGTTCGCCGGGCGTACCGGGCGGTTTTTTTGAGCGCGTTATTGCAGGTACCTGGATGGGGCATGTGATAGAGCATATCGCTTTAGAGATCCAAACCCTTGCGGGGATGGAAACCGGCTTTGGCCGCACCCGCGAAACTAAAACACCGGGCACGTACAACGTTGTGTTTGCTTATGTAGAAGAAAAGGTGGGCGTTTTTGCTGCCGAATCGGCCGTGAATATCGTGCAGGCCTTGATAGACGGTACCGAGTACGACCTGGAAAAAGATATCCAGACCATGCGCGAAATTCGTGAGAATACACGCCTGGGCCCAAGCACGGGCTCGATAGTGGAAGAAGCCATTGCCCGCCGCATCCCCTGGATAAGGCTGAATAACCAATCGCTTGTGCAATTGGGTTACGGTAAAAATCAGGTACGTTTCCGCGCCACCATGACGGAGAAGACCAGCAGCATTGCCGTTGACATTGCCAGCAATAAAGATGAGACCAAGCGCCTTTTACAGGAGCAGGCCATCCCGGTTGCAAAGGGGATGACCATCAGCAAAACCGAGCAGGTGATAGAAGCTATTGACCGAATTGGTTTCCCGCTGGTATTTAAACCGCTTGATGGTAACCATGGCCGCGGCATCAGCATTAACATCAATACTATAGAAGATGCGATTGCCGCTTATGAGTTTGCCGCCGCAATTTCGCGCCGCGTTATTGTGGAGCGATTTGTTACCGGGTACGATTTTAGGGTGCTGGTGATAGACAATAAAATGGTAGCCGCCGCCCTGCGCGACCCGGCCCATATCATAGGCGATGGCGAATTGAACATTCAGGAACTGATCGACAAAACAAATACAGACCCGCGCCGCGGTTACGGCCACGAAAATGTTTTAACATTGATAGACGTTGACCGCGATACCTTAGACCTGCTGGAAAAGAAAGGTTATACTTTAGAGACCATACTGGAGAAACACGAAAAGCTCTTTGTAAAATCGACCGCTAATTTAAGTACTGGTGGTACGTCCATTGATGTTACCGACCATGTGCACCCGCAAAACATTTTTATTTGCGAGCGCATCTCCAAGATCATCGGCCTGGATATTTGCGGGATAGATATTATGGCGCAAAACCTTACCGAACCCCTTACCGAGAACGGCGGTGTGGTATTGGAAGTGAACGCAGCGCCTGGCTTTAGGATGCACATTGCCCCAAGCGAAGGTTTGGCGCGCAACGTGGCAGGCCATGTGATAGATATGCTGTACCCTCCGGGTAAATCGGCACGGATCCCTATTATTGCCATTACCGGCACTAACGGTAAAACTACCACCACCCGTTTAATAGCGCATATCGTAAAAAATAACGGGCACCGTGTAGGCTTCACCACCAGCGACGGTATCTACGTACAAAACACCATGATGCTAAAGGGCGATACCACCGGCCCGGTAAGCAGTGAGTTTATATTGAAAGACCCAACAGTTGATTTTGCCGTGCTGGAAACTGCACGTGGCGGCATCCTGCGCTCGGGCCTTGGCTTTAGCTCTTGCGATATTGGTGTGATCACCAATATACAGGAAGACCACCTTGGCTTGTCAGACATCCACACCCTTGACGACCTTACCCGTGTAAAAAGCGTGGTGATCAACGCTGTTAGAAAAGGCGGCTGGGCTGTTTTAAATGCCGATAATAAATACTGTGTACAGGTTGGTAAAAAAGCCGATTGTAATGTGGCGTACTTTAGCCGCGACGAGAAAAACCCGGTTATTGTAGCGCATTGTAAAAAAGGCGGTATAGCCTGCGTATGCGAGAATGGCTTTATTACCATTATAAAAGGCGACTGGAAGATCCGCGTGCAGCGCACCATCCAGATCCCGCTAACCTTTGGCGGTACTGTTCCGTTCATGATCGATAATGTAATGGCGGCTACACTGGCTACTTACCTGCATGGTTTTAAAACCGAGGATATCAAGATCTCGTTAGAAACGTTCATCCCATCTGCTGCGCAAACCCCGGGGCGTATGAACATCTTCGAGTTTAAAGATTTCCGTTTCATGATTGATTTTGCGCACAACCCTGATGGCTTTAACGGGATCAAAACTTTCCTGAGTCATATAGATTCGCCGCTTAAAATTGGTATCATAGCCGGTACCGGCGACAGGCGCGATGAGGATATCATTGAGTTAGGTAAAATAGCTGCAGAGATGTTCGACTACATCATTCTCCGCCAGGAAAAACACCTGCGCGGCCGTACCGAAGAGAATATATTAGACCTGTTAAAACAAGGTATTGCAATCGGCGGCAATACGCCTTTCGAGATTGTACCGAAAGAAATAGATGCCATTAAACATGCCATGAGCCTTGCCAAACCGGGCTCGTTTATCACCGCACTAAGCGATGTGATAAGCAATGCGATAGAAACGGTACAAAACTACCAGGAGCAGGAACGTAACGGGTTGTTTAACGTGTAACCTCCCAACCCCCCTGAAGGGGGAATCTTTGAAAAGCTTAAAGCCCGTCTGATTTTTTAGGCGGGCTTTGTTATAGCGAAAAACGTCATTTCGAACAAGGTACGAGGAGAAATCATATACGAGCAGTAGGTAGCCAATTGCAGGGCGTATAAGATTTCTCGTCGCTGCGCTTCCCTCGAAATGACATGGTTATTTATTCTGCTCACCCTTCAGGGGGCCGGGGGGCTCTTTCGTCCGCTTAAATAATAATGCCATAGCATCATACTCGCCACTGTTCTATAGGGTTGCCATTGTTCGGCTATTACAATCAATTCTTCTTTGGTGGTTTCCTTGGGTAAACCTTTAAGGCGCTTTACCGCGTTTACAATGGCCAGATCGCCTACCGGGAAAACATCGGTGTGTTGCAGGGCAAACATTACGTACACATCTACCGTCCAGTTGCCAATGCCTTTTAAGGCGGTAAGCTGCCGGCGAATGTCCTCATCTTCCATTTGTTCAAACGCTTCAAGATTAATTTGCTCGCTGATGATGGCTTCGGCGAGATAGCGGAGGTAAGCTGTTTTCTGTCGGCTGCAATAACACTCTCGCATTTCAGCATCGGTTAGTAACAGGATGCGGGCCGGGGTTATTTCCTGCACACGTTCGCGAAGTTTGTTCAGGGCAGATAATGCCGATGCCAGCGATACCTGCTGCTCCAGGATGATATGCACCAAGCTCTCGTACGTGTTTGGCCGCGACCAAAATGGGGGGTAACCGTATAGTTTGATAACGTTGGCAAAGTCGGCATCCATTGCGCCAAGTTCGTCGCAAATGGAATGATAGGTGGCTTGGGTAAACTGTTGCGGCATATAATTGTTATTATAAAATTACTAACTTTTTTAGGATTTAGTGTTTCTAATGCTGATTTTTACACTTATGATCAACCTGCCGCCATTAGCCGAACGCATGCGCCCAAAATCATTGGATGATTATGTGGGCCAGAAACACCTTGTTGGGCCGGGTGCTGTTTTGCGCAAGGCTATCGAGAGTGGAACGCTGCCATCTATGCTTTTTTGGGGGCCGCCGGGTGTTGGCAAAACTACGCTGGCTTATATAATATCGCAATCGCTATACCGTCCGTTCTTTTCGCTGAGCGCTATCAATTCGGGGGTGAAGGATGTGCGGGAGGTTATAGAGAAGGCTTCCTTATTAAAAGAGCAGGGTGAGATTTTGCCGATACTATTTATTGATGAGATCCACCGCTTCTCTAAATCTCAACAAGACTCGCTGCTGGGTGCCGTAGAACGCGGCATTGTTACGCTGATTGGCGCCACTACCGAGAACCCATCGTTCGAAGTAATCTCCGCTTTGCTGTCGCGGTGCCAGGTTTATATTTTGCAGCATCTGGCAGAACAAGACCTGCTCGACTTGCTGGAGAAAGCCAAAAAGGAAGATGTTGTATTGAAGGACAAGAACATCATAATTAAAGAACATGAGGCGCTATTGCGATTAAGTGGCGGTGATGCCCGCAAACTGCTGAACATATTTGAGCTACTCGTAAATGCCTTCGATAGTAAAAAGATAGTGTTGACTAATGATGTGGTGTTGGAGCATGTACAGCAAAATATGGCCCTATACGATAAAACGGGCGAACAGCATTATGATATCATTTCGGCCTTTATCAAAAGCATGCGCGGCAGCGACCCTAATGGCGCAGTGTACTGGCTTGCCCGCATGATCGTAGGCGGCGAAGATCCGCTGTTTATTGCCCGCCGGATGCTCATCCTTGCATCCGAAGATATTGGTAACGCTAACCCTAACGCGCTGTTGTTGGCACAGGCTTGTTTCGAATCTGTAAACAAGATAGGCATGCCCGAGTCGCAATTGATATTGAGCCAAACAGTAATTTATCTGGCAACATCGCCCAAAAGTAATTCGGCAACTACGGCAATTGGTGCGGCTATTGCATTGGTACGCGAAACCGGTGACCTGCCCGTTCCCCTGCACTTGCGTAATGCGCCAACCAAACTGATGAAAAACATTGGCTATGGCAAAAATTATAAATATGCCCATAGCTACGAAGGCAATTTTGCCGACCTCGATTTTCTGCCGGAAGAGATCCGCGGGACAAAAATTTATAATCCCGGTAACAATGCACGCGAGAATGAATCAAAAGAAAAGCTGAAGAAACTTTGGGGCGACAGATACAAATATTAGTATCTTAACCGCACCGGTTTTTCGGGCTTAAATCTTACTTCCTTCACATGATATCAACCTTTTTCGATCACGAGCTGAAATCTTTTTGGCGGTCAAAAAACACAGGTAAAAGCATTGCCATAAAAATAGTAATGGGGGTGCTGATCTTCATCCTGCTTTTATATGTACTTGCCTTCGGCATTTTCCTTGATACTATTTTAAGTAAAATGTTCCCCAAGGAAAACCTGACGGTTGCATTCTGCGGTATCATATTAGTGTATTTCCTGTCGGACCTGCTGCTGCGGATGCAGCTTCAGGAACTGCCTACCTTGAAAGTACAGCCCTATTTGCACCTGCCGGTAAAGCGTAATAGCGTGGTTGGTTATCTGGCGCTTACATCAATGCTTTCGTTTTTTAACTTATGGCCAATAGTGCTTTTCGCGCCGTTTATTATTAAGGTGATACTGCCTGCATCGGGCGCAGGTATCGCGGGTGCTTTTATGGTTTCTATCATCGCGTTAGCATTATTTAATAACTACCTGGCATTATACATTAAGCGCAAAGCTAACTTAAACGGATGGGTTTTCCTGATAGCCGGCGGCTTTTTAGCCTTAATTACCTGCGGCGATTACTTATGGCACTGGTATTCGCTTAAAGCAATATCATACTTGTTTTTTGGTAACCTTATCATAAAACCTTACCTGGTATTGCTGCCTTTGGCACTTGCCGTTATCATGTACTACGTAAACTTTTACTATTTAAAAGGCAACCTGTACCTGGAGGAATTAAGCTCTAAAAAAGAAGCCGCCAAAAGCAGTACCGAGATCCCGTTCCTGGGCCGTTTTGGTAATATAGGTGACCTGGTAGCTAACGAGATAAAACTTATTCTGCGTAATAAAAGGCCGAAATCGGCTTTGATTATGGGGCTGTTTTTTATGTTTTACGGGCTGATATTTTATACCAACCCAAAAATGGGCGAAGGCTTTAAGGTATTTGTAGGGATGTTTATGACGGGCATCTTCATCATCAATTATGGCCAATTTATGTTTAGCTGGCAGGCCTCGCATTTTGATGGCATCCTGGTAAGCAAAGTTAAGTTCACCGATTTTTTGAAAGCTAAATATTTGCTGTTCACTATTGTATCAACGGTAGCTTTTATCCTGACCACGCCGTATGTTTATTTTGGGTGGAGAACGGTGATGATCCATTTTGTGATGTACTTGTGGAACCTGGGCATCAATACCACCATTGTACTTTATTTTGCCAACCGAAACTATAAACGTATCGACTTGAGTAAAGGTGCCTCCTTTAACTGGGAGGGTGTAGGTGCAAGTCAGCTGTTATTGTCGTTCCCGCTGATATTGTTTCCGTACCTGATCTATCTGCCGTTTAATTATTTAGGATATACCAATGTAGGCCTGGCTGTATTAGCCGTGGTAGGCATCATATTCATCATAACCCGCGATTTCTGGATCAAAAAACTCGACCAGGATTTCCAAACTAAAAGATATCAAATAGCCGAAGGCTTCAGAAATAAATAACCATGATAGAGATAAAAGACCTTAAAAAAGTTTACAACGGTGTAACTGTAGTAAATGTGCCATATCTGCAAATTAACAAGGGCGAAAGCATCGGCCTTGTGGGTAACAACGGTGCCGGAAAAACCACTTTGTTCCGCATGATATTAGATCTGATCCGTGCTGATAAAGGCGAGGTGGTATTAAAAAGCGAAAAAGTTGCCGGTGGCGAAGCATGGAAAAATTACACGGCGGCCTACCTTGATGAAGGCTTCCTGATAGATTACCTTACCCCCGAGGAATACCTTTATTTTATAGGCGGGCTACACAACCAGAACAAAGCACAGGTTGATGAAAAGCTTGTGGGTCTGTCAGAGTTTTTTAACGGCGAGATCATCAAAAAGGGCAAATACATCCGCGACCTGTCTAAAGGTAACCAGTGTAAAGTTGGCGTAGGTGCATGCCTGCTGCAACAGCCGGAGTTATTGATGCTGGATGAGCCTTTTGCCAATATTGACCCGAGCACGCAGTTCAGGTTAAAGAACATCCTTAAAGACCAGAACAAAAACCATGGGGTTACCACCATTGTATCCAGCCATGATTTGAACCATGTAACCGACGTGTGCGACCGCATTTTGCTGATGGAAAAAGGTGTGGTTATCAAAGATATCGCCACAAGCTCGTCAACCTTGACTGAACTGGAAGAATACTTCGGGGTAGGCCAAAGCACGGCATCGTACACGGTAGACCCTGAAGAAAACCACTAACCATTGCCCATGTATTTGATAAGAGAAGCAACGGTTGCCGATGTGGGTGCCATTATACAGATAGCCGAACAAACCTGGTGGCCAACCTATGAGCCTTTGCTTGGCAAAGAGCAGGTTGCCTACATGTTGGCGGAATTATATTCAGTAGAAAAAATAACCAAACAGATAGCAGAAAATCAGCAAACGTTTTTGTTGCTTTTAGAGGATGGGCAACCTGTAGCCTTCGCCGGCTACTCGACACGCGAGGAAGATGCCGGGATCTACAAACTTCATAAGCTTTACTGCCTGCCTCTAACCCAGGGCAAAGGCTACGGTAAAATATTGATAGATGCCGTTGCCGATAAAACTATAGAAGCCGGCAAGCACACTTTAGACCTCAACGTAAACCGTTATAACAATGCCAAAAGCTTTTACGAAAAAATGGGTTTTACGGTGATATTGGAAGAAGATATCCCTATTGGCCCGTATTGGATGAATGATTATGTGATGCGGAAAGAGTTGTAGATTATTCTCTATGTCGTTGAGGGGCATAGCGACGTGGCAATCTCGTCGAGTTCGATATGCGAACGACGAGATTGCCACGCTATCGCTCGCAAAGACATTTTTTAAAGGGAAAGGCGTAATCAATGCGCCTTTCCCTTTAATGTGATTCTTTAACCTTATGCTGTAAAAGCTTCTATCGCTTTTTCTATCCGGATAATGGTTTCGCTTTCGCCAAGTAGTTTGGCTATGTCGAAGACGTGAGGCCCAAATTTGCCGCCTACCAGCATAATGCGGAACGGCAGCATTACATCGCCGGCCTTTAAGCCTTTTTCTTCGGCAAGGGCTTTGAATTTAGCTTCCAGTTCGTGGGCGTCAAATGTGTCGGGGCTGCTTAATATGGCGATGAATGCGGTAAAAAAGTCTGTTTTAGCATCCGTCCATTTTGGTTTAACGGCGTTCAGGTCATACTCTGCAGGCTGTTGGAAAAAGTATGCGGACTGCTGGTAAAAATCGGGCAGCAAAACGCAACGCTCTTTAACTACATCAATAACCTTCAAAAGGTAGGTCTCATCTTTTATAATGATGCCTTTGGCCTTTAATATTTCCCAAACTTTAATCTTCAAGGTTTCGGCAGGGGTGCGTTTTATCCACTCGGCATTGTACCATTTGGCTTTTTCAAAATCGAATTTTGCACCCGCTTTACTGATCCGGTCTATAGAGAATTTCTCTATCATTTCGTCAAGCGTAAAGATCTCCCGGTCGGTGCCATCGTTCCAGCCAAGCATAGCCAGCAGGTTCAAAAATGCTTCGGGCAGGAAACCTAACTCGCGGAAACCCGGGGTTAGTTCCCCCGTTTTATTATCCAGCCAGTTCATGGCATACACCGGGAACCCAAGGCGTGCGCCGTCGCGTTTGCTCAGTTTGCCGTGGCCGTCTGGTTTTAATATCAGCGGTAAGTGCGCCCATTGCGGCATCTCGGCTTTCCAGCCCAGATACTCCCAAAGCAGGATGTGTACCGGTGCCGATGGCAACCACTCTTCGCCACGGAAAGCATGGGTTATTTTCATCAGGTAATCATCAACCACCACAGCTAAGTGGTAGGTTGGCATCCCGTCGGCTTTTAAAAGTACTTTATCGTCAACCTGGTTAGTTTCGAAACTAACATGGCCGCGGATCATATCGTTAAAATTGATGGTATCATCCTCCGGCATTTTTATGCGGATAACATGTGGGGTGCCATCATGTAAAAGTTTCTCGGTTTCCTGCAAAGGCAGGGTAAGCGAATTGCGCATGCCGTTGCGGGTAGAAAGGCCGTATTGGAAGTTTGGAACATCCTTACGTTTTTCGTTCAACTCGTCGGCGGTATCAAAAGCATAATAGGCGTGGCCGTGTGCGACAAGTTTTTCGGCGTATTCGCGGTAAATGGGTTTGCGTTCGCTTTGGCGGTAGGGCGCGTACTGGCCGCCCACAACCGGGCTTTCGTCGGGCGTAATGCCGCACCATTTAAGGCAGTCTAAAATGTATTGCTCGGCACCATCCACGTAGCGGGTTTGGTCGGTATCTTCGATACGGAGCACAAAATCGCCTTTGTGTTTTTTGGCAAATAAGTAATTAAACAAAACGGTACGCACACCACCAAGGTGTAAACCACCTGTAGGGCTTGGCGCAAAACGGACTCTTACTTTTTTTTCTGACATCGCGCAGCAAAGATAACCCTATTAACCGTAAGCCAAAAGATTGATGTAAAATGTGGCGGCACATAAACAAAATGGTATGTCTGGTCACTTGTCAGTCTGAGCTTGTGGAAGACCTCAGCACCTTACAAATGGCTCGATAGGTACATGACAATTGGAGTGTTACAAATACGTCACACCGTCAAACACGGATTTTGTGTAGTAAATTGGCTCGAAGGGTTCGTTTTCCAGCATTTGGCAATCTGCTTTTACGTTGGTGCAAAATACATCGCCAAATATGCTGGCAATGGCGGCATCAGCGGCATCGCGGCCGGTGGCTATTTTTACAAGTCCGTTAAGCGGGGCAAGTTTAGTAGCATCAAACAGGATCCACTCGCCGCCAATGTAAGCCTCAAAACAAGCGTGGAAATCTGCAGGGACAAGTTTATAAGCATACCCTGTAAAATAACGGGCAGGGATGGTCAACGCACGGCAAAGGGCAATACCTAAATGCGCAAAATCTCGGCAAACACCGGCTTGCTGGGTAACGGTGTCGTAAGCCGAGGTTTCGGAGTTGCTAAAGCCGCTCAGGTATTCAACATTTTTATGGATCCACTCTGTAACCGCTACCACCTGCTGATAGGTGTTGTCGATATGCCCAAACGTGTTGTTTGCTAAACGGTACAACTTGTCTGATTGGCAATACCTGCTTGGGTTTAAATAAGTTAAAACCAAAGGGTGAAACTGACTTACCGGGATCTCCAGAAAGTTGTGGTAATCTTTTATTTCGTAGTAATTGTCAACCGTGGCTTCGTACTTAATGTTTACGTGCCCGGTTTCAGGGATATCCAACCTTACAAATCGGTTTTCGCCATTGGTTGATGGTAATTCTTCAGCCTTTATATAAGGATCTATGCTGAGCTTTTCGTATAGTATAGTTTGGTGCGCTGTACGCAGCGCGTGTACGTTTAATATAAGTGTGCTGGGTGCCTTAACTTCGTATCCTAACTCTGCCGAAACTTTAAACTTCATCTTTTGACACAGGTAATTTTGCAAACGCTTTTTCCATCCAATCTCCCGATATATGCTGTAATGCCGCTTTCAACTCATCATCCCATTGTGCCGAAATACTGGCCATGTCTTTTTGAGTATATCGCTGCTCAACCAACGTAAAAGTATCTTTCTTATAAAGTGCAACATCGATCGGGAAATCGACATTGTTACTGCTCACCCTTGTAGAATCGAACGAGAGGAACGCAGCCTTCAATGCCAAATGCATGCCAGAATCTTCGTCGATAGTACGATTTAAAATAGCCTTGCCATGGCCCGAGTTGCCAATAGCAACAAACGGTGCGCCCTGCCCAAGTTCTACCCAGTTCCCTTCGGGATATAGCAGGAAAAGTTTGTGCTCGCTATCGCCTTTTAGCTGCCCGCCAATAATGGTGTTGAGGTCGAATTTAAAGCCGGCCTTCTCCAATATTATGCGGTCTTCTTCACCAACGCGGCGTACCTGCTCGCCAAAGGCGTTCACGGCCTGGTAAAGTTTATCAAAGCTTTGGGTTTCTACCAGTTCGTTAAAATAGACTACGGCTTTGTCGCGTACTGAGCGTAAGCCGCTGGTCATGATGAACATGCTGCCGCCGTCTTTTTGTACGGTGGTCAGTTTCTTTTTAACGGTAGTTTCGGTACCCGATGTAATGCGGGTATCGGCAAGGGCAATTAAGCCTTCTTTAACTTTAATTCCTAAACAGTAAGTCATGATTTTTTGAAAAAGAACCAAGATATAAGAATCAAGAGTCAAGACAAATTTTTATTCTCCTGTCTTGCTTCTTGGCTCTTGTATCTTAACTCTATATTATTGCTGCTGTTGTTGTTGCTGCTGAATCATCTCCATATACTTCGCATAGCTATTGCGCGATGCTGTAGTAGAAGCTTTTGGGTGATCATTCGATACGGTAAATATATCTTTTTCTTCGTGAACCTGCCCGTCTTCGTACCCAACAGAAACCGATACTTCCAGCCTGTGGCCTGCCGCTCCTTTATAAACGCCCTTAACCGGCGAACAATCAGAGAAGTTACGGCCCACCGCTAAACGCACATGATTTTCGTTAGCCACGCAATTATTAGTAGGGTCGATGCCAAGCCATCCGTATCCGGGCAGGTAAGCTTCGGCCCAGGCATGGGTTGCGCCTTCGCCGCGCATGCCATCTTTATTTGGGCAGATGTAGCCGCTAACATATCGGGCCGGGATGCTAACCAATCGCAGCATCACCATCAACAAATGGGCAAAATCCTGGCAAACACCGGCGCGGATCTTCCAGATCTCATCAAGCGTGGTTTCAACGGTGGTTACACCTTTTATATATTCGAAGTTCTTGTAAATATAGCTGCAGAATTTTAACGCCGTATGGTAAGGGGTGTCTTCCACTTTACGTTCAGATTCTACCACCGGGCGCAGTTCGCTCAATCCCTCAAAATATTCCTGTTTCAGGAAATCGATATAAGGCACTACGTGACGCAGGTTAAACAGATCGTTCCATTGCTCGGATGAAAAAATATTATCCAATGGCAAAGGGCGCGGGTGTGTGATGATGGATAATTGCGAATTGATCACCATCAGGTTATGCGGTTCGGTGTAAGTAAAACTGCCTACTTCGTTACCGTAATAATCAATATAAGTATCTACCTGCGGGTGCCCGCTGATGTTCAAATCGTGCTTTAAAACTTCCTGGTAAATATCAACAATAGGGTATAGGATAATTTTGTTGGCGCTATCGCGGACAAAACCATCGTAAGCGTATTTGGTGACATGTTGTATTTTAAATTCGGGCATGATATAATGTTTAATTTGACGATTTGACGATTTGAAAATGCTTGTTCCTTCATTTTCAAATTTCAAATCAGCACATTTTCAAATTGAGATTAAGAGTTTGCAAAGTAATATTCGTTAAGCGAGTTGCCAATGCGGTAAAGATCCTCGCGCAGGCTGGTTAGGTACTCGTGCAGGCCCACCTGGCTAATGCTTTTAACCGAACTATATTTGATATTGCTTTGCAGCTTTCCAATTTGAAATGAGATCTCGCGGTAATCGTTCACATTGCTGTTGTTCTTCAGCCTGTCAAAATACCGCTGGATATTATTTACCGAATAGATAACAGAGCGCGGGAAATCGTTATTCAAGATCACCTGCTCAATTACATTATGTGCTTCTAATCCGTCGCGGTAGGTTTTTTGGTAAAGCTCGTAGCCTCCTATTGATAACAAAAGGTGCTTCCAGTAGGTGATATCTAAAAGCAAGTCGGGGTTGTTGTTTATCGGCCCAAACTTTACATCAAGGATATCTATCGACTGGATCGCGCGCTCCAGGTATTTACCAATGTTCATAAAGCTGCGCGCCTGCCCGCGTTCCATGGTGATTTCCGCGGTTCCATAATACAGCATAACCTCTTTGATCAGCACATCCAAAACACCTATTGGGTCGTCCTTTTTAAGGCCTGCTAAAATGCGGGGTTCTTTGGCGGTATGGTAATACTCGTTAAGGCATTGCCAAAGGTCTTTTGGGATGTGTTCCTGTACACTGCGGGCGTTTTCGCGGGCAAGCGTTACCAGGTTCACGATAGAGTTCGGGTTATCCTTATCTATCACCATAAATTTTAAAACCGCCCGGCTGTCGTTATTCAACTTGGCTATCAACTCTTCATCCGACCCCGAAAAAATGTGGATCACCGGCTCCCAGGTAAAGCCTGCAACCGAATCCTGCGACGAGGCATAGTTGGTCTTTAACATTCTTAAAATTCCGTCGCTACGCTCAATATATCTGCTTAACCAATAAAAACTTGCTGCTACCCTACTTAACATATTTTCTTATTTCGGATTTCGAATTTTCAATTTCGGATTTTCGTCCTGATGAAGCTTCTCTTGTTTCTTGACTCTTGTATCTTTTCTCTCTAACTCAAAACCCACGTATCCTTGCTGCCGCCGCCTTGCGAACTGTTCACCACCAGTGAGCCTTCTGTTAAGGCCACGCGGGTCAATCCGCCGGGTACAATCTCGATGCCATCGGGGCCGCAAAGCGCGTAAGGCCTTAAATCGATGCGCCTTGGTTGCAAAACCCCGCCAATATAACACGGCGCTGCCGACAGACTGATGGTTGGCTGCGCGATGAAATTGCGCGGGTCTTTCAGGATCTCCAGTTTGTATTTTTCTATCTCTTCCTCGCTTGATGCATGGCCCATTAACATTCCGTAACCGCCGCTTTCGTTGGTCTTTTTAACCACCATGGTATTGATGTTCTTGAACACAAAGTCGCGCTCGTCCGGGTCAGACAGGCGGTGCGTTGGCACGTTCTTCAGTATCGGCTCCTCATTCAAGTAATACTTGATCATTTCGGGTACATAAATGTACGTCGCTTTATCATCGGCCACCCCATTACCTATTGCATTTACTATAGCTACGTTACCTTTACGATAGGCTCCCATTAGCCCGGCCACGCCTAAAACGCTGTTTGGGTTAAATACCAACGGGTCTAAAAAGTCGTCGTCCACACGACGGTAGATCACATCCACCTGTTGCAGGCCGATTGTGGTTTTCATATAAACTTTGTGGTTGTTCACTACCAGGTCGCGCCCTTCTACCAATTCCACACCCATTAAACGGGCAAGCGTGGTATGTTCAAAGTAAGCCGAGTTATATATCCCCGGACTAAGCAACACTATAGTTGGGTTGCTTATCTGCCTTGGTGAAAGGGAAAGTAGATTTTTGTATAGAATAGATGGATATTCCGTTACACTCCGCACACTACAATTTGGCAGCAGATCGGGGAACAGGCGTTTGGTTATCTCGCGGTTCTCTAACATGTAACTTACACCAGACGGGGTGCGAAGGTTATCTTCCAGTACATAAAAAGTTCCATCATGGTCGCGGATCAGATCGATACCGGCTATGTGTACATATACATCATATGGCACATCCAGCTGATACATTTCGCGCAAAAAATGCGGGCATGAGTACACGATATCTATCGGTACAATGCCGTCCTTTACGATGAATTGATTGTGGTAAATATCTTTCAGGAAAAGGTTAAGCGCGGTAAGCCTTTGCTTTATGCCTTTTTCTACAAAAGCCCATTCATCAGAAGTGATAACCCTGGGGATAATATCAAACGGAAATATCTTTTCGATGCCCTCGCCGCTATTGTAAACGGTGAAGGTAATTCCCTGCGTCATAAACAGGCGTTTAGCCAGTTCTTCTTTTTTATTAAGGTCATCCGGCGATTCTTTAGCCAAATACTCAATTACTTTTTGATAATGGTCGCGAACAATGCTGTTTTCGTTGTACATTTCGTCCCATACGCCGTTTATTAAATTGTATTTTTCAAAGTGTTGCGACTTGTACATAAAATATCCCCTTTAATGTCCTAAAAAATCAATTTGTTATTTAAAACGGTTTATTTAAATCTATTTAACAGCCATAATTAACTATTCTTTGGTAAATTATGAAAATAATCGCACAAATAATGCAAGATTTATATTATTTTATAATAATAGCTTTAATTTTTTGAATAAAAGTAAATGCTTAATGCGTTTGTTTCTGCAGGTAGATTACAGAACAAGCAATTTAATGCAAGTGTTTGCAGGTGCAATAAGTATTTGTTTGGAAGGAAAAGAGATTTATAAAAAGCGGCATATCTAAGCGATAGCATCTGTATGCCACCACTTACACCATCGTAGCATTTGAAGGCAGTTTAACCAACATTAACAACTGTAGTTCGCCAAGGTAATAGATAAGTATATGCGAAAGTAAACTTAGCTTACCTGTCACTTTGCTCTTCCATATTTAAATCGGTATTGAATGGGCTTTTAGTAAACGGATAAACAGATTGCTTTAAAAAGCCTTTAGGATAATTCCCCTCGTGTACACCGGTGCCTGCGGGCCATTCGTTGCCCGGCAAATAATAAGTGCCAAAGATTATATCGATCAATGGAAAAATGGAAGCGAAATTATGCCCGTAATACTTTGGGTCCTCGCAATGATGCCAATGATGGTATTGAGGGGTAGTGAAAATATACTTGATGAAGCCAAAATTAACACGGGTATTGGCGTGTATAAGTACCGCATGTATGGCGATAAAAATAATATAAACATTAAAAACAGTTGTTGAAAAGCCCAGCACATACAAGGGAATAAACGTCATTGCCCTGGTGAAAAATATATCCATAAAATGAGTGCGGCTACCGGCCAGCCAATCCATATTTTGCGTAGAATGATGGATGGAGTGGAAACGCCATAAATACACCCGTGTATGGAAAAAACGGTGTGCCCAATATTGAAATAGATCTGTAGTGAAAAAAGCAATAAATAAAGCGACAATAAAAGGAAGGCTTTGCACCCACAAATGCATTTTATCCAAGCCCATCCATCCGAAAAACAATATTGCAGGCTTTTGGGTAACAATGCCAAAAAATTGAATAAATAAATGACTGATAATAAAGTATATCAAATCGGTACGCCACTCTTCGTGAAACTTGGTTTGAAGTTTGTTTTTGGGGAAAAACAACTCCAGGGGTATAAAAATCACGGTCATTAAAAGCAGGTCGAGCAACATCCAGTCTAACCCGAAATGCCAGCTAACTTTTTCAACGCCCCGGCCTTGTACTGTAAAGGCGCCAAGTAATATAGCCACCCCGGCGATACCCGATCCTATAAAAGCAAGTGTGAGTTTTTTACTAAACAGGATGCTAATTAATGCAAAAAAGAACGCTGCTATGATACCGGCCGCCATTAAAATTTGCATGCTTTCTTTAGTGTAAATTTCTCTAAACTCCGGTGTGGTTAGTCGCTCCGGGTATCGGAAACAAAAGATGCCCAAAAGCGCCAACACCGCTAAGAAAATGGATATATACCCACTTATCTGACCTTCTCCAACTTTTAAACGTTCTCTTTGCGGCATATGCTAATTGTTCTAAAAAAACTCAAGTAATTGTATTGCAAGCTAGTTAATATACTCAAACAAAAAAATAAATTGATCATGTGTAAAGTTCCCGAAGTCTTAACCGGATTTGAGCCTAACATGGAGCCTAACGTATAAAACATGGGAGACTTTTAAGTAATAGCCTCTTTGGTTTCGGTGGGCAGCTTATCGTTAGTGAAATCTTTAAAAAGCAATTCCCAGGCTATTTTAAACCAGATAATGATGGGTATATACGCTTTAATGGCGTAAAGCTGCATCCAATGCCGCGCAGGCTTAGGGAAAGCGTCAGACGGGCCAAGGCCGGTTATCACGAGCAGTAAAACCAGCATGATAATGTTGAAACGGCTGAAGGGTTTCTCCTGCATCATCATGTATATAACGGCACCCGCGGTAGCAATAATAAAGGTAGGGTGTTCTGACGCGGTGCTGAATATAACAACCATTAACAACATGGAACACATTACCTGTGGCTGAAATTTGAGCGAGGCATATTGCTTAAACCTCAATAAAGCGGCACCAAAAACAGCCGCACCACCCAATAAGAATGGCCAGTTAGGGATGCTGCTATCCTGGAACAATCTGCGGGTTACACCCATAATACACCAGTCGAAACCGGTGGTAAGGTCTTGGTTGGTGAGGTTTTTGGATGATAGTGCGGCAAACCAATCCCTGTAACTTTGAATCAGAAAACCCGGCCCTGAAATTATCGCCGGCAGGCAGAAGAAAACGACCAACCATATAAACGACCAGATGATATATTTTACCTTGTTTTTAGAGAATACAAAAAACGCTAAACCAACAATAGGATAGATTTTCATCAGCGTACCAAAAACCGTAAAAAGCGTACTGTATTCGTCGTTTTTTCGCCTTACAAAAGTAAAACTAAGTATGATTATAGCAGCAATAGCGGGGTTAAACTGCATGTAATGGCTGGAGTTTGCAAACTCGATGGCGCACAGTAAAAGGATGGCGGTTTTGGTACGATTATTAAACGGCAGGGTGTTGATGGCCCACAAAAACATAGCGGCATTGCCAACCTCCCAAAAAAAGAAGCCCCAGCTTTCGGGCATCAGCGACATGGGGGCTATGAGCAGGGTAAACGCCGGGCCGTAGATGTACACGTCATAATACTCTTTTGGGTATAGCAAATAAAGATTTACATGTTCTCTAAAGTGAAAGTATGAGGTGCGGAAGATGAGGTAATTATTATCTATATGCCTGAAATACTTTAGCTGCCAGCAAAAAATAGCTACGGCTATATATAGCACGCATGTCCATTGGTAACCCGTTAGTTTTAGGAATTTTTTTGGTGATAATGCTTCGCTCATCTACGGGTATAAAATAAAGCAAAATAAATTTATTTGCTTAGGCTAAATACAACAAAAAGGCCGCTTTATAAAAGCGGCCTCTAAATAGTATCGGCATAAAAATTAATCTCTTAGTATCTTATCTTTTATGGTGTTCAAAGCCGCGGGCTTCAAACGCTAAAAGTACGTTGATAATTACCCTATTGTAAATAGCCGTGTTACTTGTACTGCTGATAACAATTGCGCCATTGGTACGGGTTGCCGCGTCAATAGTTGCAGAAGGGATTGCGGTAAGCAATTTATTAAGGTGGAAGGCAAGCTTGGCAGTTACGTTGGTAGTTGCATCGATGGTAACATTTTCAACTTCGGCTTTAAGTATGGCGTTGTCGTTGTAATCAAATTCGATTGGTACGGCGACACCACCGGTTGTAGTAAATGTGCCTTTAACCGTAAGCGGAATATCAGCACCTGCCGATTTTACCAAAAGCACCTTTACTTCAATTTGTTTATAAGTACCGGTATCAATTTTAGCGGTAACAGTTGCCGGGTCAATAGCCAGCAGATCGAGATTGTTGATGTTTTTTGTGGTGATCTCTATTTCCCGGTTATTCTTTTTGGCTTCCAGTTTAAAACGGCTGATGTTGGCAATGGCCGATGTCCATTTGATACTGGCGTTTGTGGCGACTGATGCGTTAGTTTGCAACCCACCTGTGGATGTTGTATTCACCGTTGAGGAAGCATTATCGGCACTAAGTGCAAATGCAACATCCGCGCTTGATGCCGTGCTGGTGTTTGAGTTGTCTTTTGTACACGATACCAGGGCAACGCTTGCCACCATTGCAATTGCGCTAAATTTTAAGATCGATTGTTTCATATTGTTATTTTGTAGGGGTTGTTATAGCTTAATACGTCGGTAAGGCACACATGGTTGCCTTATTGGTACGAAAAAACATAAAAAAGATGCTGCACATAATCGTTAAAAAACAAAGGCCCGTGCATTTCTGTATAGGCTTTTGGAAATGTATGATAAGGTATAGGGAGGGTTTTAAAAAACGTAATTGACAGATAGTGATAAGGCGTTTGCGAAACTTAAATTGAAAGCGTTATAAGTGCCTTTTATAGATCCATCGTTTGTTTGATGTACATAACTTAAATTCCCGAGCCCGGCTGCAAGTCCTAATTTTTTTACCGGGAAATAAACAAAATCTAAACTAATACCGCCTGCATACATTTTGCTGCTATAATTATTGTATGCCGGATAATCATCATTAAACGCATCTTGTTTCCCATAATAGTAATTAAGATATGGGCCGGTTCTTATACCTATCTTGTTTTCATATAAAACATACTTTCTTGCGTACACGCCAGCACTAAATCCGTGCGATTTTTGTACGCCAAATGAACTTGGATCATTCTCACTTTCTTGTTTTGAATGCCCATAGCCAACAGATATGCCAAGGTCAAGGTTGTCGGCAATAAAGTAGCTGTAACTGGGAGCGAAATTGTAAGAAGTTGTTTTAGCGTGCTGATTATCGCCATAAGTGTTGTTGTTAGGCTCAAACTGTTTCGAATCAGAACTGGAAGTTGAGAAACCAAAACTGGCACCCAACATTTGGCTTCCTTTTTGTGTTTGTGCTTTAGCGGTTTGGATGGCGATAGCTGATACGCATATCAGCAGGAGTTTTTTGTACATAAAATTGTTTTAAGGTTTGTTATTTGATTTAAAATCTGCCTTATGACGGTACCTCAGGGTATTGGTTTAACACGTTTTTAAGGAAACATTTAAATTATAGCTAACGTGTTTATAATGTGTTATTTAATTTTTAGCGGTAATTTCTTTACTTTACAAATCTTGTATCGCTATATTATTACAGTGTAAATTTGAGCCCCATCACCCAATAAAAAGTAAACATGAAATTAATATACCTACTGCCGCTGCTGTTGTTAACTGCCCCTGCGCTTACTCAGGAAAAAGCCGATTCTGCAAAAAACATGGCCGTAATTGTAAAAAGCGATTACAGCGATGATTGGGCCAACCTGCGCCGATACGAGGCCGAGAATAAGGCCTTGCCGTCCCCTGCAGCGGGTGAAAAGCGCGTGGTTTTTTTGGGGAGCTCGATTTTCGAATTTTGGAAAACGCGCGTGCCCGAATATTTTGAAGCACATAAAAACTATATCGACAGGGGGATAGGTGGGCAGATAGCGCCACAACTATTACTTAGGTTTCAGCAAGATGTAATTGCACTAAAGCCCCATGCGGTAATAATACTGGCCGGGAGCAATGATATTGCGAGCACAACAGGGCATGTAACCAACCAGCGCATTTTGGATGATGTGAGATCGATGGTAGAGCTATGCCGGATCCATAAGATCACACCCATACTTTGTGCTTACATACCAATCAATGAATATCCATGGCGTAAAGGGTTCCCTGCTGCAGAAAAAATCATAAGCCTTAATAAGGCTATAACAGAGTATGCGACTCAAAACAAATTGATATTATTGGATTATTACAGCCCACTGGTAGATGATAAGCAAGGCACCCGCGCCGAACTTACCCTTGATGGTGTACACCCGAACGTAGCAGGCTATAAAATTATGGCTAAGGTAACTGACGAAGCGATAGCCAAAGCTTTTAAATAGAAATTTGCTATAGCCGATATTAAATACATCGATAAAAACTATTGACTTATGAAGATAGCAACCTACAATGTAAATGGAGTTAACGGACGCCTGCCGGTTTTGCTGCGCTGGCTGGATGAGACCAAGCCTGATGTCGCCTGCCTGCAGGAATTGAAGGCACCAGACGAAAAATTTCCGTTGGATGCTATAAAGGAAGTGGGATATAGCGCTATATGGCACGGCCAAAAAAGTTGGAACGGCGTGGCTATTTTAGCCCGTAATGCCGAGATACTGGAAACCAGGCGTGGCCTGCCCGGCGACCCGGACGATACCCACAGCCGTTATATTGAAGCTGTGGTAAATGGCCTTATCATAGGTTGCCTGTATTTGCCAAATGGTAACCCGGCACCCGGTCCAAAATATGATTATAAATTACGCTGGTTCGAACGTTTTACGGAACATGCCGCGGGCTTGTTAGCCTCCGGCAAACCTGTGGTTTTAACAGGCGATTATAACGCGATACCTACCGAACTGGATGCATACAAAGCAGAGCGTTGGGTGGAGGACGCGCTTTTTCGCCCCGAGACACGCGAAGCATATAAAAATTTGGTTGACCAGGGGTGGACGGATGCTATTCGTAAACTAAACCCCGATAAAATTATTTATACCTTTTGGGATTATTTCCGCAATGCCTATGGGCGCGACGCCGGTTTACGGATCGACCATTTTTTGCTTAGTCCGGATTTAGATAAGCACTTGCTGTCCGCAGGTGTTGACAGGCAAGTACGAGGCTGGGAAAAAACCAGCGACCATGGCCCCGTATGGGTGGAGCTGGCAGATGTATAACTTCTGCCTTAAATCATACTAAGGTCATAACTTAATCTTTATAAAACTCTTGCATTATTTTGCAGTTTATTTGTTGATTAATTTAACACAACCTATTAGTTTGAATAAGAGCACCATACAATATTTTAAGCCGAAATATAGCGGCTATTTAAGCGCAGTTTATTTGTTGTTGTTTTTTATAGCGACCGGAAATTCAGCATATAGCCAAGTGAAGATCGCTACGGATACAGCCAAGGTAACGGTTGCCGCGCCGGATACGGTAAGGATGCGCAAGGAAGCTGCGGATTTGGCTAAACAATATGATATTGGTGACCTGTTCAGTGATATTTTTCATCCTAAAAGGAAGCTGGATTCCGTTAAAAAGAAACCATCGGGCATTACCATTATTCCTAATATTGCATCAAACCCAAGTATAGGGTCGCAAATAGGGATAAAGGCGGTGGCAGGCAGGGTACTGGGAAACGAGCCGGGTACTTTTATGTCGGTAGCGGCTACTTCGGCATCTATCACCACAAAAAACATCATCTATTTTTACATCAACCATAACATATTTACACCCGGTAACCGCTGGAACTTTCAGGGTAACCTCGTAGCCGCTAAAACCGTTACGCCTGATTTTGGTATCGGCATTGGCAACGGCGCTACAGGTAGCGTGAACGATAAGATCCTTACCGACCCGGACCGTAAGGGATATGCTATCCACTCGCAGTTTTATAGTTTCCGCGAAAAGGCTTATAAGGAAATAGATAAAGGGTTGTTTATTGGGGCCGGTGTTTCATTTGATCTGAGAAGGAAAATTACCGACGTAAGTACACCCGAAGTGCCTACGCCATACTCTATTTACAACGAACGTTACGGCTTTAATAACGATCATTATACATCCAGCGGATTATTGTTTAACATACAGTACACCACCCGCGATAATCAAAACCGTGCTTACAAAGGTATATATGTTGATGCCGGTTTCAGGATAAACCAATCTTGGATGGGGAGCTCTAAAAACGCGGTTCAGTTTACTGCCGATTTCAGGAAATACATTAGCCTGTCAGAAAGTCGCCCCGAGCATGTTATCGCATTCTGGAACTGGGGATCTTACTTAATAAGCGGTGCCCTGCCATATCTTGATCTTCCTGGTACAGCCAAAGACGGTGCTTTCCGGAGCGGCCGTGGTTATACAACAGGTTATTTTAAAGGCACCCAATACGATTACTCGGAAGCTGAGTACCGTTTTCCAATCACCAACAATAATTTTTTAAGTGGCGTGGCATTTGTTAACGTACAAACTGCAAACGATGAGTTAGGTACCAAACTGTTCGAAAAATGGCAGGCGGGATACGGTGGAGGGTTGCGTGTACTATTTAATAAGGCAACGCGTACCAACCTGTGTTTAGATTATGCCTGGGGTAATTATGGCGCGCGTGGTTTCTTCCTCGGGTTAAACGAAGCGTTCTAATTATTAGCCAGTTGCTTTAAATAGTCAGAAACTTTACTGCCGCCATAATCGGCGCTGCCTTCGTGGCGGAACACCATTTTGCCCTCCTTATCAAATATGACGGTAGTGGGGAGTGTACCCTTAAATAAACTTTCAGGAAAATTACCGTTAATTCTGTACAATGGCATAGCGTAATCGCGTTTACGCATAAACAGTTCCGATCTGGCAAAATTGCCATCTGCATCAACCATTATAAAAACAATATTTTTGTTGTTCTTCACCTTTCCGTAAAGTTCATTTATTGATGGCATTTCGGCAACGCAGGGCGGGCACCAGGTAGCCCAAAAGTTTATAAAAACTACTTTGCCCTTTTGCTGCTGCAGATTTAAAAATTTACCATCGGTGCCTTCAAAAGTTACTGACGGTAAAGTTACGGGGGCGCCTGTGTATACGGTTTCTGTAATATCCGGTTGAAAGAACCCCACTTTCATGAGCCCCCTAATAAATAACCCTTTTACCGACGGTACAAAAAGCACAAGTAACAAAAAAGCGATGAACAGGCCATTGAGCCAATTCGTTCTTACCTGTTTCTGTAGCGCCTGCAAATTCATAACTGTAAAATTAGCTTATTTTGTGTGCAGTAGTATTTGGCAGGTTAAAATTATATTTTTGGACGAGCAGAAATGTAACCTATGGAAAACCCAAGTGCCGAAATATTAAAAACCAGGCAACACTTTGATATATTGGATGGCTTGCGTGGCGTGGCCGCATTATCTGTTGTGTGTTTCCATTTTATGGAGATGGTTTACGCGGCCGATAAAAACTTTATTGCCCACGGTTTCCTGGCGGTCGATTTCTTTTTTTGTCTGTCAGGCTTTGTCATCGGCTATGCTTATGACCATAGGATAGGCAAAATGGGCGTTATCGAGTTTTTTAAATCGAGGATCATCCGCCTGCACTCACTGGTTATTTTAGGATCGATATTAGGATTGCTCGCCTTTTTGTTTGACCCGTTTGTGGCGTTCCCAAACGGATACAGTACGGGCAAAATCGCGTTGATATTCTTAAGTTCAATCTTGCTTATTCCGTACCCCATAATGCAGGAGCGGGCCTTTAACCTGTTCAGTTTTAATGCGCCGGCCTGGTCGCTGTTTTGGGAATATGTGGCCAATGTTTTTTACGCGGTCATCCTTTTCAGGGTAGGGCGCAAATGGTTGCCGGTCCTAACAGCGATTGCCGCGTTGGGCATTTGCTACATCGCCTACAGATCTGGCAATGTTATAGGCGGCTGGAGCGGTGGGACTTTTTGGGATGGCAGCGCGCGCATAAGTTATTCGTTTTTAGCAGGCCTGTTGGTTTACCGCAGTAAGTGGATCGTCAAAAGCAAACTTGGCTTTACAGGGCTGGCCTCATTGTTACTGCTCGCCTTTGTGATGCCTTTTAATAAATGGGTTTGGCTTACCGAGCCCCTGGTGGTATTGTTTTATTTCCCATTGTTGGTTGCATTGGGCGCAGGCGCCATATTAAAACCGGGGTTAAAAAAGCTTTGCCAGTTCTCCGGCGGTATCTCATATCCTCTATATATGACGCATTACGCTGCTATATGGGCGTTTGGTAATTACTACGCAGCTAATAAGCCGGCAGCTGGTCAACTTGCGGTAATAATTATTGTTGGGATGATAGTATCAGTAGCTTTTGCCTACCTCGTAATGGTATTTTACGATACGCCCGTGCGTAAATACCTAACCACTAAAAGAAAGCAAAACCTACAAAAATAACCTGCGCTAAATTTTACAAAATACCGTTAAGTAATTCATACCTTGCAATTAATGGCGGACTACTTAACTTTACTAAAAGACTGGATTGTTGACCTTGGCGATAAGCACGAAGTTGATCCCTTGTTACTGGGGTGTATTTACGTGGCTTGTAAAGTGTCGCTTTTTACATGCCTTGGGTTTTTAGTAAGAAATATCCGCGCCAAAAAACCAATCACGTTATTGATCCTATTGGCCGGCACCTTTTTTAGCATCCCCTACATTTACATTATTATTGCAGGCCGTAATATTCCTTTTTGGGTTTATATCTTTATAGGGTGCATGTTTTGCTATGGCGGGTTCACTATCTGGAAAAAGGTTACCGAAAAGCCAAAAGCGTTAGATATCGTTGAATGAATATTAACAGCCGAACATAATAAAGCCTCTCAAATTATTTGAGAGGCTTTATTATACTATTTATTTTTATCAAGCCCTTTTGCCGGCCATGCTTCGCTTTGCATCAGCAGGCTAAACCAATCTTCGAGGTGCCATGTATGGGTTAGTTTTCCGTTTTTCAGATAATGGAATTCGTGCAGGGCGATGCTTGCTTTTTTATTGGTTGCGGGGATGCCCAGTATATTGTTATTGTGTGTAAATACGATCGATGCCCTTACTCCGGCGCGTTCATGTGTGCCAAATATTTCGTGGATGATGATCTCTACATCCGGCAGTACAGAGGTAAAGTAGGTGATAATATCCTTTAACCCTTGCGGGCCATCTTCCTGGCCGGGGCCAAGCGGTATGTCTTTCCAGTCGGGCGTGCAAACCATGTCAATCAGGTTGGGCTGTTTGGTTTTCCATGCGCCGTAAAATATCTCAATGGCTTTGCGCTCTTGTTGTGTTAAGGCCTTTACTAATTCCGGTGTTTCAGTTTGTGCTGTCATCTTGTTTCGTTTTGTTGAAACAAAGGTCGGTTAGACGGGCAGCCCATCTCTGGTGATGATTTAAGTAATAATGGTGATGATTTAAGTTTTATCTGTTAAGCAACCAGGTGCAAATAGGGTTTGCTATTTTCTTCCAAAAGCCATTTACGATATGCCGATGGTGTTATCCCGGAAAACTCCTTGAAAAACTTGGTGAAGTTTGATGGGTCGTAAGTTAGACGAATCGCAATATCGTTGATGGATAGGCCATGCTCGGCCAGGAGTTGTTTAGCCTCTTTAAAAATGCGCTGTTCGTAAAAATGGCATGGGGCTAAGCCGGTATGCAGTTTTATAACACTACTTACATGAACCGGATGCAGGCACATAATACTTGCGATGTCCTTTATATGAAACATCTCCTCTACACGGCCGGCCATAAAATCGTCTATATGCTCGTCAAGCACCTTTAGAAACAACTCTGTGATCTCGGCCTGTCTACTTAAATATTGGTAAGGGACCTTCATAATAACAAGTCAAATATCGAGCTTTAAAATTCTAAAAAATGGTGAAGATTTAAGTATTTTAAATGCGAAAGCCTCCCCATGTTACCAGGGAGGCTTTTAACTATTGGGAGGATGCTACTTTATTGCCAGCAGATCCACCTTTTCAATAATAGGGTCTTTGGCTAAAAGCTCGGCTGCGTTTGCCATTAATGCTTCGGCTATTTTACCATCCAGGTGCGCCTGGCGGCCTTCTTCTGTTTCAAAGGTGTCAAATATCCCAAACGTTGATGGGCCCAGTTGCAGGGCGTACCACCTTACGGTACCCGGTTCTGCTTCTGCCAAAGGCAAAGCGCTTTTTAAAAAAGCAAGTACATCGGCTTCCTTACCAGGTTTTGCTTCTACGCGGGCTAATAATGCAAATTTTTCCATAATTGAGTGTTGTAGTGTGTTTGTAGCCTATAAACGTAAAATTAACCAGTTCCGATGTTTTATTATAGTATTTATCCAGGTTGCCTGTACCCTTCAGTGCCCAGTAAACCAGCACCAGTTTAAAAAGCAAGCGTCCAAAACGTTTTGCATCGGTAGCTAATCCAAATGCGCTGCGATGATTTCTGTATTGCGAGATATTCCCGGGGAACGCTGCCGTAAAAAATGCTGCCGCAGCTTTGCCAATATTAGCCACATGTTTTTGGGAGGAAATACCAGGGCGCTCTCTAGCGTAATTTCTGCAATGCCGGAGAGAGTAGCACAGTGATGAAGTGCAATTATGGGTTCGCTAATCCCAGATTTAGTTATTGCTTGTACTTAGTAAGTAAAGCTATTGGCGCAACATCAATCAGTTCGGGCGGTTTTACCATACTAAGCGTACTGCTTTTGTATTTTTGAAATGCGCTGTTAGCTATGCGCACAACCAGGACTTGTTTTTTAATGACGCGCCGTTTGTAAATGTTGTTATAAACAATGTGGTTAAAACATGAATATACCCTTGCGGATACTTTTTGCAATTGATTTGTCAGGTTTCATTTTGTAGATTATTGTTTATTGTATTGCTCGTCGGTTACATGTTCTAACCAGTTAACTGGCGAACCATTTTGTTTTTCCTGAATAGCTATATGGCTCATGGCGGTGGTAGCGGTGGCGCCATGCCAGTGCTTTTCGTTAGGTGCAAACCAAACTACATCGCCCTGATATATTTGTTGTATTTGTTCGCCTTCGCGCTGTACCCAACCACTGCCTGCTGTAACTATTAGCGTTTGCCCGAGCGGATGGGTGTGCCAAGCGGTGCGGGCTGCCGGTTCGAAGGTTACCAGTGCCATAGCCACGCGGGCGGGATCCGGCGGCGCAAATAGCGGATCGATACGCACTGTCCCTGAAAAATATTCTGAAGGCCCTTTGCCTGAGGGCTGTGAGCCGCAGCGTTTGATTTCCATTATATGTTGATTTTAAAGATACGTCCATTTTTAACACACGGTACTGTATTTTGTTAAGTAGCTATCTCATTTTATTAAACTACTTTAACTTTTGTTAAAGTTGAGGGCCGTTCCTTTGTGGTATGGAAAACATGAAAGAAACAGTACAGCGCTACGTTAACGGCTGGAACGAGAAAACACACGAAGCGGTAAAGGCGGCATTTGTACAATGCTGTGCCGATGGTATCACTTACAAAGATAAAAATACGCCTATGTTAAAGGGCATCGATGCTTTGGTATCCCTGGTTATGCAATCGCACGATATTGTGCCGGGGCGTGTATTTTCGGTATTGACCCAGCCAGAGTATTTTGATCGTAGCTGCTATTATGCATGGGGTATATCCATTCCCGGTACCGGCGAACTTTCAGGCAGGGATTATGTGGAGTATAATGATGAGAACCAAATTACGGCGATAATAGGATTTTTACCGGCATAATTGTAATATCGCTCATGTTTGAGCACATCCTTGCAAATTTTGCCACGCATATAACGCTTGATGTTGCGGAGGCCGATAGGGTTACCGCAGCATTACAGTATAAAATGGTTTCTAAAAATGGCAGCTTGCTGGAGGCGGGTGAAGTTTGCCGGAATATTTACTTTGTAAACAGTGGATGCCTGCGCATTTTTAACCGCGATAAAAACGGCGACGAACATAATATTATGTTTTGTCCGGAAAACTGGTGGGGGAATGACATGACCAGTTTTACGGGTCAGTCGCCGGCCTACTATTATATTAGCGCGCTGGAAATAACCGAAGTTGTTTATATCAGCCATAAAGCTTTGGAACAACTATATATCGACGTACCCAAGCTGGAACGCTTCTTTCGCATCCTGGTACAAAACGGGTTCAGCTTATTTCAGCGCCGCATTAACACTAACCTATCTAAAACTGCCCAAGAACGGTACGCTTTATTTCAACAATTGTATCCCACATTGGAGCAGCGCATTTCGCAGAAACACATTGCATCATACCTGGGCATAACACCGGTGTTTTTAAGCATGATAAGGAAAAGGAACAAATAATATTAACAACATTGGTGTGCAAAAAGGTAAAGCAAGCACCCGTTTGTTATATTTGCTCATATTTAGCTGTTATTAACAACTACCTTATGCGCATTATAAAAGCCCTTTTTATTGCATTTATTATAATTACAGCTGTATCATGCAGCTCAAAAACACAACCGCAGCCAACACTGTCCGGCAATTGGAAGATTACCAGCGCCGTGGGTAACGATGGCCGCCAGTGGACAGGTAGCTTCATCCTAACCGAGGATATCCCCGGTTATAAAGGGGTTTTTCAATGGCAGTCGGTAGATGGAAAGTCTTCCGGAACAGATGCCGTAACAGCCACTTACGAATCTGTTATAAAAGTACTTACCATGAGATCGGTGGCGGTAACCGGCAACATCGAAAGTGTAAATTATTCCATGAATGTATCTAATGGAGGCACCAAAATGGAAGGCGTTTGGACAGGGTCAAGCGATGGTACGGTAGAAAACCCCGGTAAATTAACAGCGGTGAAGCAATAAATAAGAAGGGTGCGAACAAGCCATGGGTCATATCTCCCAAAACGGGGTTTGCGACACAAAATAATTGGCGACAGCTATGCGAAGCACGCTAAAACTTAACATTAACTTAACCTAAGTAGCGTTATATTTCCGCTTTACAGTAACTCACGGATTTGAAATGCTTATCGTACTCGCTGCACTGGTTTCGCTGGCTTTATTGGTATTGTTTTTTTATGCGGTTATCCCTAAAAGCATGCCCTCGGTATTTTGGGGCAAAGTAGAGTTGTTTTGGGTAATGATATCTTTCTTAAGTGTGTTATATGGCACTATGGAGGTGCTAAAGATAGATAAGCGAACCGAATACGAAGAATTGCACAATGCTGCTAAAATCGATTTTGAAGAAGCACAGATATTAATTGGCGAGCATTTGCCGGTGCTTGATCTGCATCACTCATCTGCGGGGCAAAAGACAGGACTGGAGTGGTTTCATACCATGGTGAATTTAATGGACGAGGGTTACGAGTCACGTAAATGGGAAGATTTTGCAAACTATACCAAGGGCTTTTTATTTAAAACCAAAGGGATTTCGGTTAATGAACATATCCGGGCCTTAAAATATCACTGGCCCGAAGACCCACAAATTAAAACTGACGATATTGCTTTTAAGCGAGATATTAAATTGATAGCTGATAAGTTGGAGGCCATTGAACGGGAGAAAGAACAACTGCTGAAGCAAGCACCAAGCAATAAACCAGTTACCTGGCCACGTTATATTATAGCTTTGGTGTTTTTGATAGGGCTGTCGTTGAAAGTCCTGAAGATAAGGCACGAGTCGTATAGGTAATTTAGCTACTTACCAACCTTCAAGCTATAACCATCATCAAAACTTCTAAAATCTTTTTTTAACCTCCTGGATAAGATGTTAAGTGTTTCGCCCTGGCGGGTCACTTGCAAGTAATGGAACTCGGGTTTATAGTCGGGAGAAATATCATGCATTTTCTCGTTATTAGGCCTAAGTGGCTGATGCAAACCGCCACCACCGCCAATGACCAGGAAATTCTTACCCTCTACCTTAAAATTTTCAAAATTATGCGAATGCCCCGAAAGGAACAGTACTGCTTTTTTTGATTTAATAAATGGCGGCACAAAACTTTGCCTCACAGCCTCTGATGGATTTACGATAGTGCTATTGGTATAAGGCGAATGGTGGCAGCCAACGATGATCAATTTTATAGCCGGGTCATTATCCAGGGCCGGTAATTTTTCTTCATACCACTTGTTTTGTTGAGCGATATCAGCTACGGACATTGTGCCAAAATTGGAATTTAGCAATATTACGGCTACGGAATCTACAACCTCCGTAAACCCTAAGGGATCATAGGCAGGAAAACGCTTCTTAAAATTATTGATGCCTTTTTTAGCGTTGAACATCACCTCGTGGTTACCCAATGTTGCATAAACGGGGATAGAATCTTTAACCAATTGCGCAAGGTAACCATCGATATTTTTCCAGGCACTCTTACATCTGCCAAGCGAAACAACATCGCCTAAAATAAAAAAGGCTTTGGGCCGCATGCTATCTACAGCCATAAATATCATTTTTGTGGCCAGTAAATTATGATTGGGTTTAAGCCACAATTTTTCTATCCACATGGGTTCCTGCGTATCACTGGCAAAGGCAATAACCGGCTTCTGGTTTTGCGCGTTAATTATATGCGCAAAAGTTATCACCAAAATGCAAAGGCACAGCAATCGTTTCATGTAATTAGAAACGTTGATTAAGATAATTTAGTTTGAATGGCTGCGAGCGTGCCGTTTACCACGCTTAACTAACAATAAGCTTAGCTATATAGTGACCTACGTTTGATTGTAACTTATGAAATAGGCATTAGATGATTTTTAATAGTAATAAAAAAAGCGAAGCGCCTGAAATAAAGCGAATAGCTTGTAGTTGTGGAGGATAGACACCCGCTGATGTCTATATTGCAAACAAAAAAGCCTCCAGATTTCTCAAAGAGGATTTATTTCGGTAGCAACATAATAGTACCCAGTCAAATAAACCCCGCAGGCTTGCCGGGCAAGGCACTGCGGGGTGGTAACCGCTACGTTACAGTTCTTTATCTTCAAACATTTTTGCGTCGCGGGTATTTTTTTGTACAGCAATAGATGAAAACATGCTTAAGCAAAACGCCATAGCATAAAAACCTTTTTCGCTTCGGGCAAGATCTGCATTCCACAGGCCAATGGTGAGTAACACCATTGCAGCAATAGTGGCAAACCAGCTTAAGCCGTAATAAAGGTCGGTAACAACATGTCCCTCTGCCCTGTCCCTCACACTTTTTTGTACCGAGATTACTGCAAACAAGCCAAATAGTAAAATGGTGAAGTAATATCCTTTTTCGTTCAATTCCATAGTTGCATTCCATAAGCCAATGCAATAGCCTACTGTTCCTGCTAATAATGCAAACCAGGAGGCGCCCATAAATGCGGCGGTTGGTTTAAACGGGTTTCTAACTTTATCACCATATTTTAAGATGGGTGAATTTTCCTCTGTTCTGTTTTGTAGCGATTCCATGTTTTTTGTTTTAGTGATTAATATGGAAGCAAATGTCGGCTGTACCATAGGCCTAAAAAAATCATAATTTGGAAATTACTGACGATATATTATTTAAATATTATACTTTTATATACACGAACTTATTCTCATGGACTCACTTAAGGAGTTGATCCAATTACTCAATGTCGCCGATAGAAAGCTTTTCAGGCAATTTTTACACCGGAAAAATAAAAGGGAAGATGTAAAAAACCTGCAGTTGCTCAATTTGATAGAAACTGACGATATCAACGGCTTAAATAAACTTTATGGACCGGAAAAAAACAATGATGCATATCATGCCCTTCGTAAAAGGCTGCAGGATAACTTGCTGCTGTTTTTATCTCAGAAAACGTTTGAAAGCAATCATTCCGACACCTATGACGCGTTTCGCCTGGTGGTGGTAGGGCGTTTTTTGTTAGAAAACGATATTGTAAAAGTAGCGTTCAAATGCCTGGACAAGGCGGAGCGTTTAGCTGAACAATTAGAGCAATTTAATTTATTGAACGAACTTTTGCTTTTAAAGCTGCAGTATGCCCACCTGACGGGCGCTGAAAGCCTCGACATCCTGACCGAGCGTTTCTCACAAAACCAGGCGCATATGCAACGCGAGGCTAAGCTTAATATAGCCTATGCCTTTTTGAGGCAGGAACTGCAGGAGATACACCTGAAAGGGAAGATCGTTAACTTAACGGCGCTGATGATTACAACCATCCGGAAATATAAAATCTCTGCCCGGGACCTGATGACGTACAAATCTATTTATCAGATTCTTTTCATCGCGAATGAATACGCGGCAATACAACAGAACTATGGATTGATAGAGCGATATGTTAACCGTACGAATCAATTTATAAAAGGCCTATCCTACAAAAATTCATCCTATCTTTTTTACCATATATCCATTTTGTATTTTTTGGCAAATTTTCATTTACGCCAAAGTGATTTTGCAAAAAGTGCAGCTTATCTTAAGGAAATGATGGGTTTGATGGCAACAGATAGTCGTTATTATAAGCTGTTTTATCTGCGTTATCAATTACTTTACGCACTTAATTTGTTTTTTACCGGCTTTGCAGAAGATGCGACCGCGTTGTTACAGGAATCCCTTTCTAATACAAAGCATACGTTTAAACCTGAAGATATAGAGGATTTACGATTATGCCTTACTATGTTTTTAGGCTTGTGTAATGATCGGGGAAGTTTAAAAAAACTGGCCTTGTTAACGCGCACTGATGCCTGGTATGAAAAGAAGATGGGCATGTTATGGGCTATCCGAAAGAATTTGATGGAAATTTTAGTTCACGCGCAGTTCTCCAACATCGAGCTTGCCATGTCTCGCCTTAGTAGCTTCAGGCGGCGATATAAGAAGTATCTGGTTAAAACTTCGGAGGAGCGTGTGTTATCATACCTGAGGTTGGTTGAAAAATATCTGATACAACCTGATATAGTGTTTGAAGCAACGTACAAAAAGGCGGTTATAAACCAATTGGGTAAAGAACAGAACAATGATATTTTTACTTTAAGCTTTATAGCATGGTTGATAGCACACCAGGAGAAAAAAACGGCCTATGAGGTTGTTTTAAAACTCGTATAGGCTGATAAATGCGAGCAATATTTGAATTTTGGAAACGCGGCACCACGACTGAACTTGAATTGTTTTAAGGTTAAGAGGTAATTTCAATCCTATATCCTTTTCCGCGTATAACAATGATATTAATATTAGGGGCCGGCTCCATCTTTTTTCTAAGTTTAGATATGAACATGTCCAGGCTACGCCCTACAATAACACCTTCATCTTCCCAGATCTCTTTTTGCAGCCGGCTTCTGGCTATGGTCTCGTTGGGCGACATGGCAAAAATAAACAGTAAACGAGTTTCAGTCCCGGTCAGGCCTATGGTGTTTTTATCTATTACAAGCTGCCTTTGCGGGGCATCAAATATAACAGATCCCAAAGTGAAGGTGTTGGTGGAAGGAGCGTTAGACAAAGCCTTGCGCGGCTTAATTGGCCTTAAACACACAAGACCAACAAGTGCTAAAAAGGGCAGGCCGCCCAGTAAATATCCATTTATTACGGTATTTGTGCCCTTGGATTTAAATTTAATGTTAATAGTGTAATATGCCGTAGGCTGCTTTCTTCCAGAACATGCCACAATATTATTTTTTGCATCTCTGGATACAGCGAAACCAAACGCTACGCTTGCATTACCACTATTTAAAACGTTAACAACATAATCACCCGTTAGCGGGTCTTTGGCCAACAACCGACGCGTGGTATTCATCAGCGAATCTGGTTTAAAAGTAAACTCATTCTCGAAACTGATTTGGTACTCATTTTCAGCGATCTTGTTTACCGGGAGAACCCTTGATGAACTGTCGCCCGATTGTAATAGCAGTTCATGTCCTATCCTGCGGAGCAAAACTTCTTTTCTGACTATATCAAAGTCGTCGCTGTCGGCCATACTGAAAGCCGCGCAGGTTACAGAAATAGATAAGAGTAGAATGAATCCAAAGAGATACCTGCCTTTTCCGTACAGGAGATTTCGGCTACTAAGCATAGTGTCAGGTTTTTATTTACAAAGGTTACATTTTTATTTACAATCCAAATTCCCCGTGCTGAAAGATATCAAAGTAATTTCGCTGCATAAAATGATATGATATGAAAAATAAAAGAAACGTTTTGCAGGGCTTGGTTATGTACATCTTATTTTTGATGCTTGTTTATTGCACTAACTGCAAAGGGCAAGATCGAACAAACGTACTTAAAGATAGTATCAAGTCGGAAGAAAAAAACATAGCTACATCCTTCGGGCCTAACCGAATCACCCGAAATGTAATACAAGATAGAAAGGGTAACATTTGGATTGCTTCTTGGGATGGCATTTTTAAATATGATGGAAAATTGTTTATTAATATCACAAGTAAAGTAAGTTCGGCACGCTTCTTTTCTGTTTTAGAAGATAAGAAAGGCAACTTTTGGTTCGGCTCTATTGGCTCGAGTGTTTTTTATTACGATGGGAAATCTTTTCAAAATTTTACAATAAAAGAGGGGCTTTCCGGTAATAGGGTCACTTGTATATATGAAGATAAAGCCGGCAACATTTGGTTTGGAACTGAAGCCGGAGCAAGCCGTTACGATGGGAAATACTTTCAAACTTTTAAAATGAGTGAAGCCCAACCCGTTAACAAGGCTGATTCTGTTCATGGTTCAGTTTACCAACACCGGCTTCCAGAAGTTAGTTGGATGCATAATGATGTTAGTTCTATTATTGAAGATAAAACAGGAAAACTTTGGTTTGGCACAAGGGGAAATGCCTTCATTTATGATGGAAAGGCATTTAAAACTATAACTAATAAAGAAGGGAAACCTTTTGCAAATGTTCGTTCGATAATCAAAGATAAAAAAGGCAATATCTGGCTTGGTGGCAATAATGGCCTTTGGCGATATAACGGCAGTGCATTTACCAACTTCACGCAGAAGTTTGTTGGGTATATTTACGAAGACAAAAAGGGTAATATATGGACAAGTTCAGAAAGTTCTAATGGCATAAGTAAGGTGCTTTCTGGTTATATTACTAATACCACAGTTTGGGCACTTTCCCGGTATGAAAAGTCCTTGTCTAACAAAAAACCAACTGTGACCGAAATAGCATATAAACCGATGCTCTTCGGGATTTTGGAAGCTAACGACGGTAGTATTTGGTTTGGATCTATGAATGGAGTGTATCGTTATGGTGGAAAGAGCATCACGGACTTTAAATGTAAACATCAATAATCGGCAATGACAACAGTGTGAACATAGGGGCACTTATTAGTCGTTCAAATCCAACCCTGTTAAATACGCAGTTAATTCTTGTTCATTACATTTTGAAGAGTGATTTTCCAAAGCTGATAACCTGTTTTATTTAAGTGCAGGCCGTCGGCGATAAAATAATCGGCATTAGGCGTTCCCCCGGCATTCAGCATTGGGGTAAATATGTCTACCCATTTCCAATTCGGATGATTATTTGCTATTTCTGCCGAGATAAGCTCATTTGTATATTTAAACTCCTCTCTAAGACCCCAACGAGCTACGCTTGGCTTTAAAGAAATGAAATAACAAGGAATTGAACCGAATTTATGTTTCACCCGTTCTGTTAATTGCTGAAAGAAAATAAATACCTCTTGGGGGCGTCGCCCATCTGCAAGGTCGTTATCGCCGGCATAAAAAACTATCTTTTCTGGCTGATATCCGTCTGTAAGCTGGCTGAAAAACCAGGTACAGGCAGCAAGTGTCGAGCCTCCAAAACCCAGGTTAACGGTACTTAACTCCTTAAAGTCATCGGCAAGGTCTGTCCATTGCCTTACAGATGAGCTCCCATAAAATAATGTATCAGGCGTATAAGTTAGTGCTGCACGTTCTTTTTCTAAACGATGTATTTCATCTTCATACCAAAGCATATAAGGGCGGTTAAAGGGCCAAACCTAATTAAATGAATTGGAAAAAAGGTTTCGCAGGTATTTTAAAATTATTAGAGTTAAGAAATCAAGTTTGGAGTGCTTTTGTTTAGTTACAAAGTATTACAGCTTAATGTTGATAGCTGTCCTTATTATTATGTCATAAGGCCGTTATTTTTTTTCTATTATTCACAAAAATTTATTTAAAAAATTAAAATATTTACTATTTTGGAGCTGTCAAATTCCTTTGACCAATTTCTTTATTTTTTTAATATTCACGAAATTTAACTGGAGAAATAATATCAAAAAATTAAAACTACGACAGGCAATATCTAATCAAATTCGCAAAAGGGCTAAGCAGCAATTACCGTGTATTAAAGAAATGGCGGTAGCGGCTAATCATAAATTTGAACTTGAAATAGATCAATTTTTACGTAACTGGGTTGTTCAACACGAAAATGAAATGCTACTTAGGTTTGATCAGCCGCTGGAGGAATACCTTGCAAATGATGCTCTGCGTGATTTTTTCCTGAGCTCGGTTCATCCTTTACAGCAATTGCTGCAGCAAAGTACAATTGCCAACCATTTAGGAAGAGGGGTTAACGAGGTCTATTTTGACCCAATTTGCGGAGATCCCTTATTTTCAACTTTTGAACAACGGATTTATAACCTTGCGCGCCGGATGGATAGTGAAAGGATGGATATTCCTTTTCGCACGATTCAGCCAAGCAAGCAGACAGAGGCTGGCGATATCGCGGATATTAGCACCTATCCGGTTGATTGCGAGCAGCTACGCTATAACAGTGGAAATCATTTTACCAGCCGCCCGGCGAATGAAAACGTATTTGATGAAAACAGTCAACACTGCATGGTCAAGTCGGCCAATAATTTGAATATAATATTCAAGCGTGGTTTTCTGGAAGATCGCTTACAGGAGATTAAGGACCTTACATTTGAATTACATCAGGCAGGGGAGAAACATCTGCAATTTTTTGTTATTTGCAGTCGGCATTCGCTTAAAGAGGGGCATTTCGGAGCCTCCCTGGTCATTATGGACCCGGCAAATCCCCACTTTCCGGTCCGCGTGATGGTTTGCGACACCCTTCTTAAGGAATTGCCACAACATCCGCGTTGGTGGCATCATTTTGTTGCCGAATACGCTAATGTATTTGGTGATGCCGTAGCAGAGATTATAGAAGATCTTTCGCACCCTTTGCAAAAGGTAAATATTAAAGGTGATGACCCTTACCGGCACGACTGGGACTGCCCATACTACGTTACCAGCATGACAGATGCACTTGCCGATCTTGTGAAAGAAACCCCCGAACTAATAGTAAACGGAAGTTTACAGGAGATACATACCGCTATGAAGGGTTTGATGCTTGATTATTATCAACCCGATCAAACGATCAAAGAAAGAAACGATATCAAACACACCAATTGCTTAAAACGATGGAATAGCGGTATGAAAGTAATTAAAGAACTGTTATATGATATGTCGCGTAACTCGTCCTACGAAGCGTAACTATTTCACAATTGCGAGCAAAGTCGATATTAGTTTCCCTGGTTAATTTAATGCAATGAAACTTTATTATTAATTACGGCAAGTTTAGTATATCCTCCCGCTATGGAAAGTTACAATTTCGGATAATTATGTCTATGGTTCGCGACCACATTAAATTATAAAGCCTCTCAGATTTCTCTAAGAGGCTTTTTAGTTTTCAGGTAGCGGGAGCAATACAATATCGAACCATTTAATCGAAGATATTGCGAATATTAACAGTTTAATAAGAGTTGTTTTGGCGCGACGTATGTTAGTAAGAGCTATCCGGTGAAAATACAGTAAACACCTTCACTTCAAATTCTAATATTGGGCGGGTGTGAGATCGTAATTTATACACAATTATAAAAGACCAACCTGTTCGCGAAAGTTTATTTACTTTAACGAATAATCACACCTGAATATTTTATTGTTAACTTCGGCTACCAATTGTATAAACTATGGCTACAGTTCCATTTTAACCGTATGAAAAGGTTTTTTACCCTGTTTTTTGTTTGTTACTCCTCCGTACTGTTTGGGCAGAACAATGAATTTCAGTTCTCTAAATTGGATATTGGCAACGGCCTGTCGCATAACCAGGTGAATTGTATCTTAAAAGACCGCAGCGGCTTTATGTGGTTTGGCACATTGTCTGGCTTGAGTAAGTACGATGGTTATAAATTTAAAGTATTTAAGCACGAAGAAGGCGATACGGCAAGCCTGAGCGACGATTTTATGGTAAGCCTAACCGAAGGGCCCGATAATAAGTTATGGGTAGAAACAAGGAACGGGTTCAATATTTACGATCCGCTTAAAGAAACTTTCAACCATAATATCGCCGCTGTCCTCAAAGCGTTTGCTGTACCCGCGCAAAACTTTACAGGATTAAAAAAGGACAGAGCCGGTAATTTTTGGTTTCTTAACTCATTTAGCGGTATCTATAAATATAACCCGCGCACAAAAAAAACAGAACATATCAACTATAAAGCAGGTCTTAACACATCTGTTTATAGCAACGCCGTTGCAGACTTATCTGTAGACACGAAAGGCAATATTTGGCTGGTTTACAATAAAGGGATTTTGGAGCGCCTCGATCCGTTGACCCACAAGGTTAATTATCGCAGGCAACTAAGCGAACTACCCATCGGTTTAAACACTTCCTATAAGGTTTTTATCGACAGGCAAGATGATGTTTGGGCATATGTGCCAAGTTATTCATCAGGTGTTTATTACTTAAATTCAAATACAAGCATTTTTAAGCATCTGGATAAAGATGGCACCCCTTCCGGCATCAATACAAATGTAATTGCCGCGGTGGTACAAGATGATCATAACAGGATCTGGATAGCTACCGACCATGGGGGCATCAATTTGCTTAATAAAGCAGATTTTAAAACCAAGTACCTGCTTAACCGCGAGGACGACGAAAAAACCATCGGCCAGAATAGTTTAACAACGCTTTACAAGGACAATACCGGTATAATTTGGGCAGGCACTTACAAGCGTGGCATCAGTTATTACCATGAGAGCATCATTAAGTTTCCATTGTACACCCATCATTTGTCTGATCCGGGGAGTTTAAGTTTTAGCGATGTAAATAAGTTTATTGAAGATGATAAGGGTAACCTGTGGCTGGGTACAAACGGAGGGGGCTTAGTTTACTTTAACCGTAAAGATGGCAGTTTTAAACGCTACATGCATGATGCTGCAAATAGTAACAGCCTCACCAATAATGTTATTGTAAACATGTACCTGGATCATGAGCAAAAGCTTTGGATAGGCACATATTTTGGCGGGCTGGATAAATTTGACGGCAAAACTTTTACACATTACCGCCATCGCGATGATGACCCCGGCAGTATATCTGAGGATAGGATCTGGTCGATAATTGAGGATCGGGACAATAATTTATGGGTAGGCACCCTTGCCGGCGGCCTAAACCTCTTTAACCGGAGCACCAATTCTTTTAAACATTATAAAATGGTGCCCGGTTCGTCCAACACTATGCATTCCAGTTATGTTGCCGCCTTACTTGACGACCGGCATAAAAATCTTTGGATAGTAACATCCTACGGCGTTGATGTGCTTAACCGGCGTACCGATCAGTTTATGCACTATGTGCACGATGATAAAGACCCCAACAGTTTGGTTAACGATAACACCAATAATATTTTAGAGGATAGCAGCGGGCTCATCTGGATAAGTACACGCGAAGGCATCAGCATATTAAATACAGCAACAGGTAAGTTCAAAAATATTACCCGCAGGGATGGCTTGCCGGACAACACCGTTATAGATTTAAGGGAAGACGACGCCCACAATATTTGGGCGAGCACACCCAACGGGTTATCGAACATTATTGTTGACCGTAAAAGTAAAGGGTTGCCTTTGCGCTTTATCAACTATAACGAGAAGGACGGTTTGCAGGGGAGGGAGTTTACAGCCAATTCATCTTTTAAAACCCGGGAGGGTGAGTTGATTTTCGGTGGCGGTAACGGCTTTAATATTTTTAAACCTGCAGGTTTACGCAATAGTACAAACGCCCCGCTACTGGCTTTTACCGATTTCCAAGTGTTTAATAAAAGTGTTAAGGCGGGCGAAAAAATCTTTGGGAATATGATTCTGCCAAAAGCGATATCACATATTGATACTGTTGAACTTAAATATAATGAAAACGTTTTTTCTATTGAATTTGCTGCCCTGAATTATTTTGACGCAGATAAGGCGAAGTACGAGTATATAATGCAGGGGTTCAATAAAACCTGGATTAGTGCTGATAACCTTACCCGAAAGGCCACCTATACCAATTTAGATGCCGGCGACTATACCTTTAAAGTGCGCGCCGCTAATCCAGGCTTTTGGCAAAGTAAACAGATTGTGCTATATATTAAAATACTGCCCCCATTTTGGAAAACTACAGTTGCTTATGTTTTATACGCCGTGCTATTTATAGGCATCTTGTTTTTTATACGTAGCAGGGGGATTCGAAAACTACGCCTCGAATTTCTTTTAGAGAAGGAGCGCGAGGAAGCACAACGCATGCATGATCTCGACCTAATGAAGATCAGGTTTTTTACCAATGTAAGCCATGAATTCCGTACGCCATTATCATTAATTATGGCGCCGGTTGATAATATTGTTAAACAAATTACCGAACCCGGGATAAAAAAGCAATTGCTTTTGGTAAATCGTAACGCCAAGCGATTATTGAACCTCGTAAATCAATTGCTCGATTTTAGGAAGATGGAGTACCAGGAGTTGAAACTCCATAAAACCACGGGCGATATTGTTGAGTTTATCCATGACCTTTCTTACTCATTTACGGATGTTGCCGAGCAAAAGCAAATTAGCTTTGTATTTGACAGCGAAATTGAAGAGTATTACACCAGTTTCGATCACGAAAAAGTTGAGCGTATTTTATTTAACCTTTTATCAAACGCATATAAATTTACCCATGCAGGTGGGCAGGTAAGTGTATTGCTCAATTTAAAAAATCAAACTGTTGGATATAATAACCAATTTGAAATAAGGGTAATTGATACAGGTATAGGTATCCACGCGAATAAGCAAGGGAAGATCTTCGAGCCGTTTTTCCAGAATGATATCCCCGGTACAATGCTGAACCAGGGCAGCGGGATAGGCCTGTCGATAGTAAAAGAATTTGTGCGCTTACACGCGGGTGAGATAACTGTTGAAAGTGAATTGAACCAGGGCAGTTGCTTCACTGTTATGATCCTGTTGCAGCAATTAAATAAAAATACATTTACAGATAAGCCCGTTCATTTACAGCACTCTGGCGACGATTTACCGATATCTACCAATCGGGAGGTGCAGGTAAGGGATGGGCGCGACAGTAAAAAACCGGTTGTGCTTTTGGTTGAGGATAATGATGATTTCAGGTTTTACATTAAAGACAACCTAAAAGATTCTTTCCATATTATCGAAGCCGAAAATGGCAAACGTGGTTGGCAAAAAGCACTTGCACAGCACCCTAACTTGATAGTGACCGACATAACCATGCCGGAGATGAACGGCATAGACCTTTGTATCAAGATCAAAAGCGATAAGCGTACATCGCACATCCCGGTAATATTGCTTACTGCGGTAGCCGGCGAAGAGCAGCAATTAAAAGGTTTAGGAACGGGCGCTACCGATTACATGACCAAGCCTTTCAATTTCGAGATTTTACTTTCTAAGATCCGTAATATTTTGTTGCAGCAGGAGCATATGCGCAAAACCTACCAAAAACAGGTGGAAGCTAACCCTACCGAAATGAAGGTAGATTCGCCTGATGACGGGTTTATCAAAAAGGTTTTACTGTTGATTGACAACAATATTTCTAATCCCAATTTCTCCGTAGAGGAACTTAGTAGCGAAATGTTTGTGAGCCGCTACACGCTATACAAAAAAATACTGCAGATGACCGGCAAAACACCAAATGAACTGGTTAGGCAAATGCGGTTAAAACGTGCGGCACAGCTATTAGAAACCGGCCATTTAACCATCTCCCAGATCTGCAATAAGGTTGGTTTTAAAAGCCAGAAGTATTTTGTTAAAACCTTTAAGGCGGAGTACGATATGCTGCCATCCCGGTATGCAGAAACACATCATCAATAAGCTTCTTTACATCTTTTTAACGGGCTTCATTTGTAACTAATGGGGTTTGTCTGTCAGTAATTTACTGTTTAAATGGCCGCACATCTATAATAATTATCTATAAATCAACTATTTAGATAAGGGTTGACATTTGTGCCCCTATTTATCCACAACAGGATAATAAATACGCCATAATTTTATCTCCGAACCAAATGACGGGGCAACGGCATTCTTAACAGCCAATGTTATCGCATTACCAATTTAACCAATTTTTGTAAAATACATTCGGGATTGCTATATAATCCGCGCGGAGATCTGCATGGTCCGTCGTAGTAATGTAATTTGAATTATGATGCCAACGAACCAATCAAACCAATTATAAAATTATAAACTAACAAATCATTATGGGAAAAATTCTACGATCAGTACTACTTTTTGCCTCCTTTTTTATATGCGTTACAGCATTAGCGCAAACAGGGGGCATAGTAGTAAGAGGAACAGTAACAGATGAGAAAGGGATAACCCTGCCCGGGGTTACCGTGTCTGTTAAAGATGCGCAGGTTAATGCACTTACTAATGTAGATGGTAAGTATAGCATTACTGTACCTGAACAGGGCCGGGTACTTATTTTTAGTTTCATAGGCTTGCAACGGCAGGAAATTACTATTGCCGGCCAAACACAAATAAACGTCCAGTTGCTTTCTTCAACTACATCATTAACTGGTGTGGATGTTGTTGCTATTGGATACGGTTCGCAACGCAGGCAGGACGTTAACGGCGCTATATCATCCGTAAAAGCGGCAGACATTGCCAACCTACCGCAGGCAAGTATCGATCAGTTATTACAGGGTAAAGCAGCAGGTGTTAACGTAACTCAAAATACCGGTGCGCCGGGCAGCCAAACTTCGGTGCATATCAGGGGTATTTCTACGTTCAATTCCGGCGAACCCTTATATGTTATAGACGGCGTACCAATCTCAGGTGCCGCCAATGCTAACGGCGGTACTTCTTTAAACGCTAATAATGGCGCAAACTCACCAAGCCCGCTTGCATTGCTCAATCCAAACGATATCGAGTCGTTAGATATATTAAAGGATGCATCGGCGGCATCAATTTATGGGAACAGGGCGGCTAATGGTGTAATTATTATTACCACAAAAAAAGGCCGTAGCGGCACCGCCCGTATCAATTATGACGGTTACGCCGGTTTCCAGCAGCCACAAAAATATTTGAAACTGATGGATCTTACCCAATACGCAAGTTTACAAAACTCGTTGGCTGATGCCTATGGTGTGGGCCGCCGCGGCGAATTTGCCGATCCAAGCCTTTTAGGTAAAGGTACCGACTGGCAACGCGCAATTTTCCGTACAGCCTACCAGCAAAGCCACCAGTTATCTATATCCGGTGGTAAAGAAGGGTTTACTTACTACCTATCGGGCGGGTATTACGACCAGGATGGTATAGCTATTGGCTCAAACTTTAAACGTTACTCGTTTCGTAGCAACGTTGATGCGCAGGTAAACAACTGGTTTAAAGTTGGCTTAACAGTATCCGGCAGTAAATCATCAGAAAACATCATATACAGCGATAACGGTGGTATAATTTACAACGCGTTATTACAAGCACCGGATATAGCGGTTTACAACGCCGATGGTACTTTTGCAGGCCCGCCAAACACACCCGATGCGGTTGGTGGTATCTTAAACCCTGTGCAACAGGCAACAAGTATTTCCAATATCCTTAACAGGAATAATTTAAACGGAAACTTGTACGCCGATATTAAATTTGTGAAGGATCTTACCCTGAGAACAGAGATAGGCGGGGATTTCGGTTTTTCTAACAACAATATTTTTACACCAAGCTACTCGTATGGTAGGTTTACCAACCCCACAGCGACACTTCGCGAGCAGCAGAACACGAATAGTTATTACAACTACAAAGAGTACCTTACTTACACGCATACATTTGCTCAAAAACACAGTTTAACCGCTTTGCTGGGTTACGAGGTATCATCATCAAGGTGGGCTTACACGCAACAAAGTATTTCGGGTTTCCTAACCAACACATTAGGCAACAATGTGCCTACAGCAAATTTAGGTACGGCTACAACTGCTGTAATAGATGAAAGAAGAAGCGCGCCACATAATCTGGAGTCGATATTTGGGCGTGTTATTTATACGTTTAACAATAAATACAGCCTTACCGCTGTATTGCGTGAAGATGCATCATCAAATTTCGCACGGGGCCATCAACGCGGTTACTTCCCATCATTTGCGGCATCGTGGCGTTTATCTGACGAGGATTTCTTCAAACCAATTAAAAGCGTTGCCGATAACGTAAAGATCCGTTTAGGTTATGGCCAGTTGGGTAACGAGGCCATTGCGCCATATTCATTCGGTTCGCAGTTAAACCCAACAATAACAGGTTTAGGTACAGGATTTTTAGTGGCAAGGATCCCCAATCCTGATCTTACCTGGCAACACCAGATAGAATATAACGCAGGTATCGATTTTAGTTTATTTAATTACCGCATAGAGGGTTCATTCGACTACTTTCAGCGTAAAGCAAGCAAATTCTTGTTTCAGTTGCCATTACCGGCATACGTAGTAGGCGGCCCGGATTATTTGGGCGGTATTGCTTCGCCATTTATTAACTCAGGGGGGATTACCAATACAGGTTTCGACATTACATTAAACACGCGCAATATCGTGTCTAAAGATTTTAAATGGAGCAGTACTTTGATCTTCTCCCGTTACAAAAATAGGGTAACCTCTTTAGCTAATGGTTTACAGCAGCTTGTTCAAAGTGTAACCAACGGTTTCCTAAGCTTGCCTATCACACGTACCACTGTAGGTGGCCCGCTTGGCGAATTTTACGGTTACAAAGTTAAAGGCGTATTTAAATCTGATGAGCAGTTAAGGAGCGCGCCGGTACAGTTTGGCTATCCCGTATCAAACGACCCAAACCTGGGTAATAAAAGGACGTGGTTAGGTGATGTACAGTATGAAGACCTTAACGGGGATAACGTAATAGATGCAAAAGATCAAACCTCATTAGGCAGCCCGCAGCCTAATTTTACATATGGTTTCACAAACAATTTCAGTTATAAAGCTTTCGACTTGAGCGTATTTTTACAAGGCTCGCAAGGCGGGCAGATCCTGAACCTACTTGACCGTACCTTAGGCGGCCTGGCAAATCTTTACCAGAACCAGTACGCATCACAAGCGAATTTCTGGAGTCCAGCTAATCCAAATTCAAACCTCCCTGCGCCAAGGGCAGGTACAGATAATGCCAACCTTCAAATCTCAGATAGGTTTATTCACAGCGCTTCATACCTCAGGATCCAGAATGTTAGCATTGGGTACAACTTCCCGGTTGGTCTTATCAAACGCATTAAGCTTGCGCGTTTAAGAGTGTATGCCAGCGGCCAAAACCTGTACACATTTACCAAGTATAATGGTTACGACCCGGAGATAGGCTTACAAAACCAAAACCCACTTTTAGCTAACGTTGATATTGGTAGGTATCCATCTGCACGTACCATAACGTTTGGTATTAACGCACAGTTTTAATTTATAAATAAGTATAAAATGAAAAGACATATAAAATATATAGCAGGCTTAGCCGTAATGACGTTCATTACTGCAACAAGCTGCAAAAAGGAATTTTTCAATAAAGCACCCGAAGATGCGATAACGCTTGATAATTTTTACCAAACGGCAGAGCAGGTACAGTCGAGCACAAATGGTTTGTATAATAACGTTTGGTTCAGCTGGAATAACAAAGCATCGTGGGCAATAACCGAGATTGCGGGCGGTAACGCGCGCACCTACTCGAGTGATGTAGTGGCTTTCGGTAATTTCTCTGTAACGGGCGATAATACCGAGATCTCCAACGCATGGACATCTATGTTCACTGTAATAGCGCAATCAAACGCGCTCATCAATAACCTGCCATTAAAAGTACCGGCTTCGGTACCATCGGCAACGGTTAACAACGCACTTGGCGAAGCGCACTTTATGCGAGCAACAGCTTATTTTTATTTGGTTAGGCTATTTGGGCCCGTACCGATTATCGAGAACAGTCTTGATTACGTGAATAACTTTCAGATCAATACTAACACGGTTGTCGATATCTATAAATTTATTGAAAACGACCTGAAATTTGCCGAAGCAAACTGTACATCAATGATCAGGAGCGGTTCATCTGTAGCGCAAGGCCACGTATCAAGTGGTTCTGCTACAGCAATGCTTTCTAAAGTTTACTTATACGAACAAAAGTACGCGGAGGCACGTGCATCTGCTGAGAAGGTTATTAATAGCGGCGAGTTTAAACTGTACGGAGCGGACATCGCGGGCAAAACTTACAACGATCTTTTTGTTACCGCTAATAACAACAATGAGGAATCTGTTGCGGCATTACAATGGGCTGCGGGTGCGCCGTACGGTCACGGTAATTCATTACAGGCATCTTTCGCTGTCAACTCTATCATTACCGGTACGGGCGATGGATATTCTGTAATTGGCCCCACTATTGATCTTCAGCAAGCGTATGAGCCGGGTGATCTTCGTAAACATGGCACTATCATGTTGGCAGGTGATAAATATCCCGAGTTAAACCAGGCTGCAGGTGGCTTTACGGTACCGGCAGATGTTAACGCCCAAAATACCAAAGCAGGTATCAAAAAGTATGTTACTGGCACACCGGCAGATAATGGCGGCAAAGGTGCAGCACAGTCTGCCGGTAATAACACTTACATTATGCGTTATGCCGATGTATTGTTAATTGAAGCAGAGGCTGTACTTGCGGGTGCCGCTACTACAAGCAACCCGGCTGCGTTAAATGCCTTTAATAAAGTAAGAGCGCGTGCGGGTTTAAATCCATTACCGGCTATAACCAAAAATAATATTTACCACGAGCGACGCATTGAGTTTGCTATAGAAGGTGATTATTGGTTCGACCTTGGCCGTTTAGACGGGTTTAATGTTGCATCGCATCCTTTAGCGGCTGCTATAATTGGCAACCAGGAACGTGGTACTTATAGTAACGATATGCCGCCGGTAGTGTACACTCAAAAAATACCGATCAGTGCAAGCGGTTTCTTGTTCCCGTATCCAACTACCGAGGTGGCGGCAAACCCAAAACTGAACGAAGCACCGGTACCATACACGTTTAAATAAAAAACCAGATTTAAAAGAAGATGAAAAATTCAAAAATATATCACCTGGCATTAGCTGTACTAATGATAATTGGTATTGCAGCTTGCAAAAAAGATAGCCCGGAAGGCGGTAAGGGTGCGCCTGTAATTACCCGTGTACGTACGGTTAGCAAAGCCGATACGATAGCCGGTGTGGAGCACCGCATAACGCTCGATTCGAGCAGCGTTTATGATGACCATACCGTTATAGCATCAGATTCGACGGTTACCAACGGTAAATTAAATAACCAATATGCTATACTTGGCGAAAATTTACTGACCACCAACGCGGTATTATTTAACGGGGCATCGGTTTATTTTAACCCGGCCCTGGTTACAGGTAAGGTTATCATCATCACCATACCCGATGGCACGCCGTTTGGCCCAAGCCAAAGCAATAAATTGACAGTGGTAACTAAGTACGGCAAGGTCGATTTCGATTTCAGCATTCAACAGCCACCGCCATCCATCACCAATTTCGACCCGCTTGCAGCCGGATCGGGTGATATTGTAACCATCAACGGTAAAATATTTAACGGGGTGACAGGTGTGAAATTCGATAACGCGCCTGCCGAGATTATTGGTACGCCTACAGATACCCAGATCAAGGTTAAAGTCCCGGCGGGTGTGGTGCAGTCGTACATTTATGTTACAACACCGGGCGGTACAGCCAAATCGGTAGCATCATTCGGGTTTAAATATATTATTTATGACGACATGCTATCAGCAGGCTGGGGCGGCCAGGGTAGCGGTGGTTACGATGGATACGGCAGTACCCGAAAATACAATAGTACAGAGCATCCTAAACGGGGCGCGAACGCGATTGCCGTAACTGTTGATAACGGCTATGGTGCTCTGCAGTTGGGTTATGGCGGTGCTACGCTTAGCGTTACATCGGCAGGCTTAAAGTCGCTTAAATTCTCTATATATGGAGGCGCTGCCTTTAAAGCCGGCGATAAGGTGCAGGTTGTTATAAATGGCAACTATGGTAAGGCTTACCCGGTAGAAGTTACCGTAGGTGCTTACACCGATTACACCATTAAACTGAGTGACCTGGGCGATCCGGCAACAATCAGTGAAATAACTTTTCAGACATTGGGCGTAGCCGCACCGGGCACCTTTTATGTAGATGATTTGGGTTTTATTTAGTACTGGTTATATTTAAGTTACGCCATCATCGGTTACCGGCCTTTGGCTTACCGGTGGTGGCTTTTTTATGTTCAAAAATTAGAGCTTCAAATGAATATGATGATAAAGGGAGGGGCTACAACGCTGGCAGCTTTTATTGCCCTGGTGGCTTGTAAAAAAGATGGTGCCACTGCTTCGGCACCAAACAAGGCCGATACGACAGGAACAACCACAGTTGTAATTACAAAACCTACCGACCCGGGATTAGGTGCTACACAAGGTTTTTTTCTTGATGGGTGGCAACCAAAACAGTTTGCTTTATCTAACAGTATCGTAAAAGGCAATAAGCCGGCCGCATCTAATATTACTGCTACGGTTGATGTTGCCCAGGTGCTTACCAAAGTGTCAAAAAAAATATATGGTAATAACACAAACCCGTACATGGGCCCGTATATTACCGACCCGGTGCTGATGAACTATCTAACCAAAATGGAACCAAATATATTGCGTTTCCCCGGTGGTAGTTTATCTGATGTTTACTTTTGGAACAGGAGCGACAACACACCGCCCAGCGATGCGCCCGCTACTTTGCAGGATGCAAAAGGGGTTATTTCAAATGCAAATTACTGGTATGGCAACAGCCCCGGCGACAATGCTTTTACGCTCGATAATTATTACAAGGTGCTGCAGCAAACCAATAGTGCGGGCATCATAACTGTAAACTATGGTTATGCCCGTTATGGCAAAGGCTTGCACCCCGATCAAACTGCCGCCCATTTGGCTGCCGACTGGGTACGATACGATAAAGGGCGTACCAAATACTGGGAAATAGGTAACGAAAACTGGGGTAATTGGGAAGCCGGCTACCGCATTGATGTCGCTGATAATAAAGATAGCCAGCCACAAATACTTACCGGTTTACTATATGGTACGCATTTCAAGGTTTTTGCCGATTCGATGCGCAAAGCAGCTGCTGAGGTAGGTAATACGGGCATCAAAATAGGAATTGTATTAACAGAAGCCGACGAACACCTGAATCCAACAGTGATTACCAGCGCTTGGAATGCCGATGTTTTAAAGCAGGCGGGTAACGCGGCAGATTTTTATGTGGTGCATAACTATTACACGCCGTATTTTCAAAATTCTACCCCGGTAGAGATATTGACTACCGCTTCAAAAGTTACCACCTCTACAATGGATTGGGTAAAAACCTCGGTTGCATCGGCAGGGGTTACTCAAAAACCGGTCGCGTTGGATGAATGGAATATTTTCGCGACAGGCTCGCAGCAAATGGTATCTAATGTTGCCGGCCTGCATGCGGCTATGGTTTTGGGCGAATTGCTAAAAAACCAATTCAGTATGGCCAGCCGATGGGATCTGGCGAACGGGTGGGACAACGGCAACGACCATGGTTTGTTCAACAAAGGCGATGAGCCGGGCGCAGATAAATGGAACCCGAGGCCGGCCTATTATTACATGTACTTTTTCCAGAAATATTTTGGCGACCGTATGGTTAACTCAAGCGTGGCGGGTAGTGGCGATATTGTAAGCTATGGTTCGTCCTACACATCCGGGCATGCCGGTACGGTGTTGGTAAACAAAGGCAGTACAGACCATGCGGTGGTAATCAAATTCAAAAATTTTGTACCGGGCGCCAAATATTATTATCATACCCTAAACGGCGGGACAGATAACGCCCCGTTTTCGCGTAGGGTATTTGTAAATGGTGCCGGCCCTGCAGGGGTATCAGGCGGCCCGCTTAACTTTACAGCTGTTGCCGCTAAAACCTGCGATGTATCGGGTGGCATCGCCGTTAATGTGCCGGCACTTGGCGCTGTGTTTTTGGTTGTTGACGGGAAATAATAATGAACAGATCTAAAATATATTTTAACGTTGTTTTGATAACGGCTGTGGTATCTTTTGCCGTATCAGTAGCCACCGCGCAAATTTACCAACCTGCAGATAAGCAAGCTACTAAAGAAACACGCGAACTGTTTTATAGTATGCAACGCCTGGTAGGCGCAGGGGTTATATTTGGCCACCATGATGATACCGCTTATGGTGTTGGCTGGCGGCTGAATAATTATCGCTCAGATGTAAAAAGCACAACGGGCAGTTACCCCGCAATGTACGGTTGGGACCTTGCTAAAATTGAGCAAGACAGTACCAAAGACATCAACGGCATCCCATTTAAACGTCAACGGGAACTTGTAAAAGACGCTTACCGGCGCGGAGGAATAAATACCTTTTGCTGGCATATGGATAACCCGGTAAATGGTAAGTCGGCCTGGGATACCACACAGCTGGCGGTAAAGGATATTTTACCGGGTGGTGCGGCAAACGCAGAATATGTGAAATACTTGGATAGGGCCGCCGCATACTTAAGTAGTATGAAAGGGAACGAAGGCGAGCCGATCCCCATTTTATTCAGGCCGTTTCATGAGCTTACAGGCAACTGGTTTTGGTGGTGCGCCAATACCTGCACCCCAAATGAATTTAAAACCCTATGGCAATTTACCATTGGCTACCTGCGCAATACTAAAAAACTGCATAACCTGCTTGTTGTATATTCTGTAGCTGATTTTGATACCGAGGCCGAATTTATGGCTCGTTATCCGGGAAATGAATATGTTGATTTTGTTGGCTTCGACAATTACTGTGTTAAAAGCGTCGATCGCTATCAACAAAACCTTGATAAACGTTTAGCTCTCCTTGATCTTATAGCCGCAAAAAACCATAAGGTAGCTTGCCTGCCCGAAACCGGGTATGAACGCATTCCGCAGGCAGACTGGTGGACAAAAGTGCTGCTAAAAACGCTGTCTAAACACAAAACATCATACGTTATGGCCTGGCGCAATGATAACCCCGGCCATTTCTACGCACCTTATCCCGGGCAGGTTAGCGAGGCAGATTTTAAAGAGTTTGCTACCAAAACGCTGTTTCAAAAAAACATAACGCCCCTTGCTATATATGGCAAGTACATGCCTGTTCAATAATTAAAATAATGTTATCATGTTGATCATCCTAAATAAACTATATAAAGCAATTTTACTTTGTGGGTTGCTAACTTTAAGTGCGCAGCAACTGCTTTTCGCGCAAATAGGCGTTGTTAAGCAGGTGCAACTAAAATATTTCCAACTGCAATCTTACGAGTTGGTTCAGCCAGGAGGGAAGCAGCTCTCAGGCGCGGCATATTCACCAAATGTAAAATGGTACCCTGTTACCGTGCCGTCTACGGTGCTAACCGGCCTGGTAGCAAATAGGGTTTATCCAAGCCCATACCAGGGGTTAAACAACATGCTAATACCCGATGCATCAGATGAATTTAATAAGCAATACCAGCTCGAAAAATACAGCCATATCCCCGGCGTAAGCAACCCGTGGAAAAAACCTTATTGGTACCGTACAAATTTCACAATCCCGAAGGGTGACAAAGGCAAAATTTTTCAGTTGATATTCAAAGGTATAAACTACCGTGCGGAGGTTTGGCTGAACGGAAAGCGCATTGCAGATAGTTCGCAAATGGTGGGGATGTTTGCCGAACATAATTTGAATGTGAGTGGGCAGGTTACTGCAGGCGGCAACAATAATTTGGCTGTCAAAATTTATCCTTTAGATTATCCCGGCCTGCCTGCAAAAGAACAATTGGAGGCACTCGGTCCGTTTTATGAAAATGGAGGGCCAACAGGCGATATCGGTAAAAACGTTACGATGTTATGCTCTGCCGGCTGGGATTGGATGCCACCCGTGCGCGACCGCAATATGGGCATCTGGCAGCCGGTTTACCTGCGCACAACAGGCGCCGTAACTATTGGCCGGCCAAAGCTGGTTACAGCTTTGCCGTCTTTACCAGATACAAGCAAAGCGACGCTTTCGTTGGCATTAACATTATCTAACTACAGCAAAAAAACTACTAATGGGGAGCTAAGGGTAACTATCAAACCTGAGAATTTTAAGGGCGCTGCTATTCAATTTTCTAAGCCTTATACGGTGATTGCCGGGGGGGCTAAAAGTGTAAACTTGGATGCTAAAACTGTAAAGGAATTATCGGTAAATAACCCAAAATTATGGTGGCCTAACGGTTATGGCCGTGCTAACCTATATCGTATCCGCTTGCAGTATGTGAATCAAAATCAACTTACAGATGATACAACATTTGTTTTCGGCATCCGTACGGTAAGTTCCCGGGCAACAGATGTGAAAGGCTTTACCCGTCGCGAGTTTTTTGTGAACGGTAAACGAGTGCACTTAAACGGCGGTGCCTGGGTGCCCGATCTAATGATTAACCGCGATTCCGCCAGGTATGATCATGAACTTCATCTTTGTAAAACAGCAAATGTAAACCTGGTGCGCATCTGGGGCGGGGGCATCACACCACCAGATCAGTTTTGGAATGATTGTGATAAATACGGGTTAATGGTATGGTCGGACTTTTGGATCACCGGCGATACACAGGGCGAGTTTAAAGGTTCGCCGGAGTGGCCGCTGGAAAGCGATGTATTTATTAATAACGTAAAAAGTACCATCTACCGGATCCGTAACCATCCAAGCCTGCTGGTATGGACGGGCGGAAACGAAGGCCATGCCCGTAAAGAACTTTACGATGTGATGCGCCACAGCATCATAACCTTAGACGGCACACGCCCCTACATCCCCAGTTCATCAGGCTTTGCCAAACTACCGGCAGGGTGGGATGGCGCGTGGCCGGATAATAAACCTACAGGTGTTTACAGCAGCGGGCCTTACGCCTGGCAAGACCCAAAAGTATATTTCAAATTAGCTGCAGCCGGCCGCGACTGGGTATTTAAGGACGAAACGGGCCTGCCATCGCAACCGCCGTATAATACGTTGGCCAAAAATATCCCTGATACCACCTGGGATGAAAAACTACCTTTCCCAATTAATAATATGTGGGGGTACCACGATGCGGCCACAGGTGCCGGTAAATACGACGAATACTACAAAAACATGGTAAGCCGTTATGGGCAACCCACAACACGCGAGGATTTTTCTAATAAAATGCAGCTGATGAATGCCACAGGTTATCAAGGGATATTTGAGGCTGCAGGTCATAAGTTGACCGAAACAGGAGGGGTGATGTTATGGAAACTGAACGCCGCGTTCCCAAGCGTTGTTTGGCAAATTTATGACTGGTACCTGCAACCAAATGCAGGCTATTACTTTATGCAAAACGCTGTTGAACCGATCCACGCCCAATTTAATCAAAACGATTCGACAATTACGGTATTGAACCGTACACACCATGCCACAGGTCTATTAAGCCTACAAGCAGATATATTTGATGCGAACAGTAAACTAATAAACCGCCAGCAGGCGAGAATTAGTTTGGCTGATGAAGGTATAAGGTCGGTATTGCCTTTAAAAACTGTTTTGCAACATCAAAAGGGACTAAATTTTGTTGTTTTAAACCTGAAAGATAATAAAGGCAAGGTTGTATCGCACAATGTTTACTGGATGGCGCCGGGAAACGATTATAAAGTATTGAATACGATGCAAGGGGCATCTATAAAAACGCAGGTCTTAAATAGGATATCTGACGGCAAAGAAGTTAAATGGTCGATTTTGTTAAGTAACAATAGTAACAAGATCGCATTTTTTGTGCGACCGCAGCTAATGTCAAGTCAAGAAGAAGTAGCGCCAAGTTATTGGAGTGCAAATTATATTACCCTGGCACCAAATGAACACGCTAAACTCACGGTTTCTGCTCCAATTGATGTATTACATAAAAAAAAACCGACAAGGATGGAAGTAAGTGGATGGAATGTAATTAAAAAAACTGTTGATATAAATAGATAATATATCCCGTGAACTGTGGTTTCGGGGCAGGTGATGTTAACACCGATCTATAGCGATAAATTCAAACTTTATCCGGGCGTTAATTTTTTTAATCCATCAGTCTAAGCTAAGCAAGCCATGTTTTGACCGTGTCAACGGCTTGCCGGGATGCCGGGACCCAAGGCTTGCTGGTTTTGGCAAAACATCGTTTGATTTGGACGACTGTCTAAATAAGGCTTTATTCAATCTTTCAAGGCTTTAATAAACTTATAATGAAGTGGATGCCAAATTCAAGCGGAATTGGTTCGATATCTCAAAAAACTGTGTTTGATGGAGAGGCTTATCGAATCTATCGAGTGAACCAAGCTGCTAAATTAACCTACAACAAGTTAGGAGCAAAAAAAAATCGGACAAACTTGATTTTCAAGCTTGTCCGATTCGGTAGCGGGAGCAGGACTCGAACCTACGACCTTCGGGTTATGAGTTGAATAAATGCGGTTTTACGCGGATTGAAAAGTGCCTAAATAGCGTTTAAACGCATTTTTTGCGTTTTTTAAAACTATTTAAAACCACCTAAAACCAGCAAAAACGTTAACAATACGTTAACAAAAATCCTAGCTTGCCTTTGGTGAAAAAAAGATTTTTTCACTAAAAAAACAAGTGCTATGGCAACTGCAAAAATCGTCACCTGGAGCCGCCCCGACAAGGAAGGGCAGTATCCAATTGGCTTTAAAATTTACAAAAATGGCAAACCCTCTTATATATTTGAAGGGCAAACTTTGCCCAACAGGGAATTGTGGGACGCCAAAAAACAAGAAGTTAAAAAGTCGCATCCTAATGCGGCCAGGCTAACTAATCTCTTAACCAAGCGACTTGCAGAATTAAGAAATAAGGCCCTGCAATTAGAAACCGATCAACACAAAGTTGACGTTGCAGAGATCAAGGAAGCATACAAACAAATTTATAATCCAACACCTAATCCTAAGTTGCTATTTAAAACTTTCGCCAAATCTTATCTTGATGAAAAGCGAGCACTGGGGAAATACGAAGTCTATCATACGGATATAAACTATATAAAGCGTCTGCTGAAGTACGCCGGAAATGATAACCTCACCTTCCCGGAAATTACCGTAGATTTCCTACGAGGTTGGATCGTTTTTTTAAAACAGATTAAAAGGGTTTATAAAGACGAAACCAAACCCGTTCAATTCATCAGTGACAGAACGATAACCAATCATCTTATAAGCATCCGTACTATATTTAATAGGGCAATAACAGACAAAGTGATATCCGCAGATATTTACCCATTCTCAGGAAAAGGGAAAATATCTATCAAATTACAGGGGTCGAAGAAGATTGGCCCGGAAGAATGGGAAATCAAAAGAATTGAAGAACTTGACCTATCCGAACATTCATCGATTATTCAGGATGCTCGCAACATCTGGTTAACTGAATTCTATTTTGCAGGGATGCGCGTAACCGATTGTTTGCTGTTGAAATGGACAGATTTTCAAAATGGCAGGCTTTATTATCAAATGTCGAAGAACGGGGAACATGGCTCCGTGAAGTTACCCGATAAGGCGAAATTGATAATTGAACAATATCGCGGTGGTTGCAGCAATAAAATCAATAACCCGCATAACCTAGTATTTCCTTTATTGCAAGGTTTGCCTAGTCTAAATAATCATTACGAATTAAGGCGCCATATTTCCTATGCGGTCAGCCGTCTGAACAAAGGGATGAGAATTATTATGGAGATGATTGGAAGTACCAAAAATGGCTCTCAGCATAAAGCCAGACATGCCTTTGCACAACGCGCGGAAGAAAAAGATGTTCATCCAAAGGTTTTGCAAAAGCTTTACCGCCATGAAAGCATTTTAACAACGATGATTTACCAGTCCAACTTTTCATTTAAAAAGGCAGATGAAGCGGTTGATTCCGTGCTTAATTTTTAATTTATTGACCTTGTTAGAAAACAAAAAAAACTCAAAACGTCATGGCGTTCAAAGGGTTAATGGTTCGAGCCGGGCGTCTGGAGCCAGAATGGGAAAGCACGAGAAATCGGTTGCTTTCCCCGCTTTCTTACTATCTAACGTACTGTTAATCAAGTATTCGCCTATAACTGTTCCACTATGAGCAAATGCTTTAAATACTTTGCCTTCAATCGCAGTCCCTTGTAAAACTTTATTAATAACATTAGCTTTAGTCATGGATACCCAACACCATCCATGCCTTTAGTTATCCCGGATGTAAGTTTCTTATAATCAAATCCTTCTTTAGAGGTGGCATTACTACTACCCCCCTTGATTAGCATTCCTATTTATTTTATATTATTGCTCCCTAAATTTTTTTAGTTCAATCATTCGATTTAAAATCTTTACAAACCCGTTCTTCAGTATCAAATATCTTTTCATCTTGGGCACGCCCACGCTCGTCATAATCGAAAGTATACCATTTTGAATTTGATAATCTAAGAATTGTTGCCATGGGTTCCAAAATCCCACCAAAAAGATGCGATATCATTTCCTTAACTTAATGACATTGCGCGTGCGCCAGAAGAGAAGTACAAACTGCGACCAGTGAGTTGTGATTATTTTATAAATGGAGATAAATGCACCGCAATAGCAAAGTTGATTATAACAAATTAAACAATACCGATAAAAATTATAGTTCCTTTGTCTTTTTTTCCTTCCGGAAACCCATCAAATTCTTTAAAATAAATCTTCCATTTTTTATTATTTATAAATGCAAAGTATTTAGTGAGCACAATTATTGCAAACGGAATAAGTACTTGAATAGAAATAAAGGGGGAGTAGTCAAATTGATTGGAATATTCGTTATAGTAGAGTTTTACAGCATACAAAAACAGAATCTCCAACCAAGCAAGCATAATTGCCGCCACATAGTCATATGTAAAAATTGTCAGTGATGATTTGACAAGGTTATAAAATTTATAAAATAAATAATAATAATATTTTATTAATTCATGATTTTTGAATATACATTAGTGAATGTGCCACAATGGGTCGCCGTTATGTGCCTCATTTTCGTCTCGCATATTTTGAATAAAATCACCAATGGCTACTGAGAGTGCGCGTTTAGATAAGAATTACCTACTGATAACAGTGTCCCCCCAGGCCCGCCATAAAAACCTAATACATCGAAGAATCTATTCGTTTCATATTTTACTTCACTTAATTTACCTTCAATTAGTTGGTTCGTCTCATATATTCCAACACCCACGGTTATTCCCACTCCGATATGTTTACCTACTTTAGCCAAACCAATTGTTTTAGTATACTGATTGCCTGTAAAAACCCTACCCGACGCTTTCTCAAAATACAATTTCATGTTGCCCATTTGAGTTTTGCCAGCCATGTGTTCTAACCTGCTGATTCTGCTGCCATAGAAGCAAGAAATCCATCCGTATTAAAGCTACTTCCCCCCTGATTGGCAGTTTTATTATTCTTTTAATTTTAAGTTTTGGGGTACTTTTAATTGCTTTAATTTTTTTAAAAAATCATACCTATTAAACGGCCCATATACATTACTATACTTGACAGATTTTTCATTAAAGTTGGCCTTTTCCGTTTTATTGATTATCCAGTACTGTCGGAATGTGCTCTCTTCAAAAACTATTTTACAATCATCTAAACTTTCATTGTTTTTATAACGGCACTCCGGAATGCTGTCCATCGGCTTTTGTACGGCTACAATAAAAGTTGAGTCAAATGCATAACCTATCACTTGGTCTCTAATAATAACATTGCTATTAGAATCTACAATACTTATTTTTCCACCCCTTTGATTATAATCAATTCTGTATCGATTACCTAACTGCGCTTGGCGATCAGAAGGTGTACAATTTACGAAGTAAATTGCAAATGTTATTAAAACTACAATTGTGATGGCTTTAAATGATTTCATAACTTATTTTGGTATTTTTGCTGTTCCCTTAAAGATAACGTCGAAGTCCCCTCCCATCGATTACTTAACCGGTCTTTCCGATCAGGAAATGAACCAGGAAGTAATGAAGCAGATTAATGAACTACAATCGCTGAAAGACGAAGATCAGCAGCATATTTTAAAGACATGGGTGCTTTGATACGTGAAGCTAAAACACGCTTGACTTTCGGATAAAAAAGACCAAGTCGCGCAGGTCTTTCAACCCCTTATCGCCCTATTGGCGGTAGGGCAAGTAAGTTTTTGTGACACAAAAACACAACTTGCAGCTTAAAAACAAACACCTTAACAGATATACAGATAGTCGTATATACAACTATACCGGCAACCTTAAAGACATAAAAAAGCCCGGATTATCTGGCCGGGCTGGAAAACTGTAAAGTTCAATCAACATTTTAATATTTCATTAAACACCTTATCCTTCATATTGAGTATTTTTAATAAAAGGGGCAGGTAAAAAGCAAATGAACAAAAAATTGGTAGCAAAGACTTACTATACATACCAGCCCCTACAAGCAACATCATAAGAAATGCCGGATATAATACTGGAGTAAGATAAATTAGTTTTACGGCTGTTTCCTGGCCCATAGCGTTAAATTCAAATTTACCTTCACCTATTCTACTATGATAATCTGATCTTGGCCTTTTTCTGTCGCTATATTCGTCATCAATGAAAATAACAAACCCTGGCCCCCTTTCTATGATCCTGTAAAAATTCTTCTTTAAATAGACGTTAATTTTTTCTTCTAAAACATCAGGCTGTAACTGTATCTGTCTTTTTATACTAAGTTTAAGTTTCATTAATATCCTCCTTGGTATTGCATTGTGTTTATATAACGCCGGTCAGCACCTGGTAAGTTTAAGTTTCCGACTTGAAACGGGGCTCCGACCCAACTAGTGGCACCGAGATTCATACTGCCTGATCCGTTTACACCATTCATAGCAGGAATAGTAAGGGACTCCGGTGACGCACTTAAACCCAAGCCCCAAACGAAATAGGCTGATGTAAAACCAACATTCCCAGAAATAAAATCTGCAGAACCAGAAAAACCAACCATTGCACCTTTCCAATCAGAAAAGGTAGGAAGATATTTATTTGACATCGGAGAAACAACGGAAAAGCCTAACGCACCTGACGGCGAAGCAAACCCTGGTGAATAGTATACAGTTTTGTATGCCCTAGCCCATCCTTTGTCCGTCATAATAACCCCTGTTTCTACAGTTGCGCCAAATTGGGCAAGCGATGCTCCGGCGGATAGATTGTACGCAGTTATAATCTGTCCATATTTCGCCAGTTCCTGGTCATGGGTCATTCCCCCCTTATTAGCATTAATGGAAGGAAAGGGGCCGCCAATTAGATTAGATCCATTACCTGGTCCACCACCTTCTCCAAGGCTACCCATCCCTCTGATATTCCCATACAAAAAGTAATTAAGTGTTGAGGTAATGGCTGCATTGGGAGTGCTTTTATTTCTATTTACAAATAAATTGTAGGCATCAGTGTTGCCATTTTGAGCGGCTTGTAATAATTGATAGTCATCCATGGTGCCTAGGTTATTACCAGTCACCGTGTGCATACTCTGTTGTAATCCCCCGCTGAAGAATGTCGTATAATATGCTCCAGGAATCGGTTTTACGTAATCACCCAACGGATCATTCATCATGATTGGATTGTTTCCCGCATACTGGTAAACCGTCATCCCTTCACTTGCCTCCGCTATCGGGTCAACAGCTAGAAAGCGACCGATCGTGGCATCATAGTTACGGTAAAAGGTTTGTTGCCAATCAGGCTGGTCACTGTAATCGTTCTGCCATTCGCTTCCGCCGTTGTACAGGTTTTTATTGGGTGAGGTCGGCGGGTTCATTGTACTGGTCATGCTCATGCCAAAGGCATAAAAGCTATTCTCTTGTTTAACCTGTGCCGCCCCGTTGCCATTGTCCTCAAAGCTGATCCGAGCGTTCCCCTGGTGATCGGTGAGCACAAACTCCTGTTTTAAGGTGATGTTGCCGCCGGTACCCGCGTTCCTTACCCTACCTTCCGGCATGGCAAAGTAATCCAGCTGGACCGTGCCTGCGCCCGCCGTAGTGTAGATAAAGCCGTCTATATAGTCCGTCGTCTTCTGCAGCACGCTGCCGTCATACTGCTGCTTGCGTATCAGCTTACCCGATGCCTCATACGTATAATCGATATACCTGCCAATAGTGCCTGGTGAGGGATAACTGAGCGTCACCCTGTCTACCCGGTTCAATACATTGTAGGTGATCAAAGTGATGCCCTTGTAAGGGTCTGCCGTCACGTTGCCGGCGCCGTCGTAGGTATAACTGTTCGTGGTGTTGCCGGTATAGTTCCTAAAGCCTGCCGCCGCGCTGGACGCGTCGGTTACCTTCAGCAGTTTGTTCAAATCATTGCTGTCATAGGTGTATGTCAGGTTGTCGATCGCCGTGCCCGCGCTGCCGCCAACCGTAGAACTGTTGCGCTGCATGCTCAGGATATTGCCGCTCTCATCATAAGTAATGCCTTTTTCATCAAACCCACCAAGGTTAAGCGTAAAGTTGGTGGTAGCCGCGGCGGTAGATAACCGTTCGGCATACAGGGACTGTGTGAACCTGCCCAAAGCATCATAACTATACCTATGGCTCCGCTCGTTAGAGTTGCTACTTGCCCCATCTTTACTCATCCATTTAACGGCCGACAGCTGCCCACTGTAACTGGCAGTGTTGCCGATTTGGGTATTGGGCCGGTCATAAAACAGTTCCTCACCGAAAACGTCGTTGCTGTCGTCATTATTGGTTGCGTCTATCTGAAGTTTGCTGTTATTGATGCTCAGTAGCTGGCCGCGGATATTATACCGGTAATCCACATTTTGTAAATAACTATCTGCTATTACTGCATTAAAAATGGCACCTGACGCAGCAACAAACCCGGGGTTTAAAGTAATGCTATTACTAGCCCTTACCGTAAGAGTCGCACCAGAAACAATACTATTGTTACCATCTAGGGTTATATTTGCACTCACAGGCAGTCCGTTATTAACAGCACCCAGTTTTCTCTTTACCAACTGCCCTATTTCGTTATATTCGTAAGTAGCTAACGTGGTTTCCGTGTCGGTATTATATTTTTGTTTAACAGCGGTGATGCGTTGCATGTGATCATAGCTATACGTACTTAGCACTGTGGTTGATATACTGGACATATGAAATTTCTGCACCTTGGTTTGCAGGGTTGCACCTGTAAAGTCGGGCACCGAGGTCGCGACATCACTGATTGTGTTTACTAATTGGTTGCTGTTCTTGACCTGTATACTATTGCCCCGTTTATCATAAAAGATCACTTTGGTTAGCCAGACATTAGCCAATCCCGACCCGATGCTGCGGCTGCGGGTCATTGTCAGCATGCCCCGCGTAAAAGTAGTTGCTGTAGCTTCGCTTGTAAGCCCCTGGGCTGTGTAGCTATAATCGGCAATATGGCTGGCATCGTAATTCAGGTCATAATCGTCAAAATAATTGTAAGCCAGTGGCGCCGTGCCCGTAGCGGGAAATACATTGCTAGTATAATAACCATCCGCGGCTAAGGTGTTGCGGCTTTCGTACCACAGCGTGTTATAAGTGGCCGCCATCCCATCCACATATGTTTGCATATCTGCTGTCGTAATATGTGTTCCGTCAGAATAGTACCCCTGTATGATCGCCCTGCCCTCTACATCGTATTTGATATAGTTCCATTTATTGGAGCCCTTTAAATTGGCGTTCTGCAATAGCACCGGACGGTCCAGGGGGTCGTAGATAATAGATTGCACACCTGCTCCAGGGGTCGTTTTACCGGCCAGTCGGCCCTTGCTGTCATATACATATTTATAAATCAGCGCCGCTACCGAAGCCTGGCTAAGGGTGTAAGCAGGATTGTCTATTAGCAGTTTTACCGCTTTCGGCGGGATAGCATAGCTTACCGCACCGGCATTGTTATAAATATAATAAGTATCAATATTGGTTGCTGCGCCTAGCTTTTGCCTTTTCAATATCTTAAACCCGCTTTTGTCGGTAAATATCAGCGCTTTGTTTCCATCGCCATCAATTTCTTCCGTTACCGATAACAAATTATCTGCATAAATACCCGATCGGCTACCTTCAGGCAGCCATAAAATCACTCCCCCATCAATGGCCGCGTCGTTGAAACGGTAGTTTATCGAGCTGTTGTGCTCGCCAGGTTGAAAACCCGTACCTACAGAACCAGTCTTCAGCACTCGCTGCAACGGGCTATTCTCTATGATTTGCTGGCTGAAGGGAGAGCTATCATTAGCTATTTTGGCTCCCGCACCGTTATTATAAAATTGAAGTTGTTCACCGCTGATGGCATTTGCCCTGAAATTACTAGTGCCATCTGACGTCACATATGGCAGATAGGACAACTGCTGGTTATTTGTTATGCCATATGCAATAGGCTGAATAATATCCTTTTGAAGTGGGCTTGCCTTTACTGCAATTACTTGTATCGGTCTACCCATGCCATCGAAATAAGTTTTGGTCATTTGCTTTTGCCCGGCTGTTAGTCCAGGTAATTGATCTACCTGCGTCACCAAAGGGATGTTGACTATTTCGTCCTGTACAAAATTCTTGCTTTGGCCGCTTGCTGACTGGCTTATCTCAAAAACTAAAAGGGCGCCAAAAAGGCCAGATCTAAGTAATAATGATATTGATTTCATCGAAATATTCTAATTTTACTGACAGTCAACAACTTCAAAAAGTGCGTACCCCGAATTACCCGACTGTCCGACAGAGGATGTCACCAGGCACTTGATTCGATAAGCTTGGTTTTTCGGTGCGCAACTTTTGACGAGCTGCGGTGCGTCGGTTCCTGTATTTGACCAATTCAATCCATTGTTTACACTTAACTGCCACTGATAGTGCAAGGTTCCGTAACCACTTCCCTTAACCGATGTAATGGTGTAATAGCTATGTGTGGCATCATTTGGATTTGGAGAGCAATCAACCTGGTTTAGGGAATGATGATAACAATTATCCCACATCGTAACACCGGACTGACAGAATGTGGCTTCCAAGATGGGGTATTTGATGACTACATTTGAAAGGCTCGAAGTGAGTGTACCGTTGTAACTAGGACTGGATACTGTGCAGGTTACGGTGTAATTTCCGATGGCAGTATATGTATGGGCTTGATGATATCCATTTAATACTGACCCTGTTGTGCCGTCTCCAAAATCCCATGTGAAAGTAGCATTTACTATACAAGGATTATGTTGGACATCAAAGGCAACGACCGTGTTGATGTCGATATTGGAAGACACCGGACTGAAAAATGGCATTGTTAATCCTGCAGATATATCATCTGTATTCAGAAAACTTTTGCGTTTTATTATGTTTTTGTCCTGATCATAAATTAACGTTACTCTACCAAATTTGTCGCTGGTAAAATATGTTGAAACACCATTAGTGTTGGTTTCGGCTATTTTAAAGTGCGTGAAAGGTTCATAAGCATATGTTCCCGCTACTGTACTTTGAGGATAAAAAACGATATCGTCTATATTGACCGATGTGGTGGAAGTAAAGCTGATTGTAAACACGCTGTTTATATTGTTAACGGGCACCTTCCATTCAAAATAACGTGATGTATTTGCAGTATTTGTAAATGGTTCGGAATAGTTATAAGACGCACTTCCCGCGGTTAAGGTCAAAGTTAAATTGCCAGCCGTAGTGGAACTGATCCAGGCTGAAAGTATATAGTAATTTTCATTAGTTTTCTTTACCATGATCTTCGAAATGGCTTGCCCTGCGTTAAGAGCATAGGAATTACCGGTATGGCTTTGGGTACCTACTATTCCTGTAGGTACTGACAAGGTAAAATTGCTTCTCAATGGCAACTTGCTGTCAAAATCTTCAAAACCTATTTCGCTGAAAGCCGCTCCCTTAAACGAGGCAACCACATTATCAGAAATATAATCCGTTATCATGGTTATCACATGCTTATTGTTATCATCGGCGGTAAGTAGCTTACCGATGCTATCATAGGCGGTAAAATTAGATGAGGTGTTATATTTCGGGTCTGACGCAGCAATGCCCGCACTGATTGAAAATGGTGTGAATGCGGCACCGTCAGGCGCTATAAACTTTGAGGTTTGGACTGGCAGGTACGCGTATATATTGCCCGGGAAAGCAAATGTTTTAAAGCGAGTAAGCTGCGCCATAACTGTACCTGTTGACCCAGCCCGGGTAATTTGGGTATACCGTTCTACAGGTACGTCAATATTTAGTTTTTGGAGACGAAAAATAGCGTTTGCAGTTGAATCTCCACCAGGAGAACCTATCGCAAAATTTTTACTGTAACTGGTATTAACGGTCGTCACAGAATTGTCGCTGTTGGTTACCTGCTGTTGGACTAGCTGGTGATAGTTATTACCATAGCTAAAATTAGTGATAGAAGTCTGAGTCAGGCTCGAACCAGATGACCCATAGTTTTTTTTAGTAAGCTGACTTGTAAGCTCGCTGGTTGAAGCATAAATACTGTATCTGGAATACGCTTTTACACCATTATTGTCCTCAATTTTGACTGCGTAGATTACGAGAGGGGTCCCCGTTCTTATATAGGTATAAGCGGTTTCGCTGACTGGTAGACCTAAACCGTTAAAATTGGTCACTTTACGTAATAAGCCTCTTTCATGGTCATAATTAGCTGCAGGAGGAAACGGATAAGTGTAAATGTCATTTTTCACCTGGCCAAAGGAAGCGCAAGTAGGTCTGGCAATGTAGATCATGGTTCTCAACCAGTCGGAAGTAGTGCAACTTGCACAGCCGGGAATGGCATTGTTGTCCCACTGGGTCGCGGGGATGTCATGTTCAAAAAGTGTAGAACCTGCACCGGTTTTTGTTTCCCGGCAATATTTATATATGATGGTATGATCATCATTAGAAAGGTCATTTGCGGAAATAACCGTAGCCTTAGCCCAATAGCTTATACCAGTTTCTGGACCGGTATAAGGAATAGTAAATGCGTAAACTGGGATAGAAATCGGCCTGCCACTAGATTTACCCAATATTGGATCTGTGTAAGTGTAGTTACGGACAACATCATTTGCTGAACTAATACCGTCATTGTCTGTGATCTTCAGTACCCGGATTCCATTGCCCGGAGATACCGTATTTGAAGGCACATCTATATAATCATTAGGCTCGTATACGATACTGCTCACGCCGCCATTTGCATTAGTGATCGTTTTGAGAGACCCAGCACTCAAAACGGCTGGATCAACATATTTACCGTTCTCGCCAAGGCCAATGGTGTAATCAGAACCGTTGGTATTTGGATACGTGTAATTCTCGTATCGGGGATAGGCCGGGTTCCCAGCGTTGACGTAGACGGCCGGAATAATACTTGTCGAGCTATTGGTATTGAAATAACCCCAATAATCGCTATGCGTTGAGGAGGAATCGGAAAGGACGGTCGTGTAATTGCCTGTGGTTGGGGATGACTCTCCGTAATATGTAAAATTGTAGTTCACGGGTGAACTGCAGCCGCTGTCGTATATATTGCGCAAGAATACCCGGGTATATAAAATATTATCCGGCTTTATAAAGTTCACTGTACTGTAATTAAACTGAAAAGTTCTCCCCATTCCTGTAATACTGCTGATATACGAAATATTTGTACCACCCGCTGCGAAAAAATTGGATTGCCACTTGAGAGATAACTGATCAACACCATTGCCAATTGCGGACAGGACGTGTTGTGTTGAGCTTTCCTGCATGACGAATTGCGTCGACTTAGTAGTTGATCCTGATATAAAAAGTTCGACCGGATCACTGCTATTCCTTTCTGGACCGCTAGTATATTCAAAATTCACCGAATTGGCATTGACATCGGATATACGGCTTAAATACCAATTGTTATTAAAACTTACACCGTATTGGTATTGCTTGTAAGTATTAAAGAAATAATTAACTGGTGCGTTGGGCGCTATAGGTACTGCCTTACGGGTTACACGTTCGGGCGAGTCAAATGTGTACTTTATACCCCGATTGTTAGTTATGTTAAATGAAACAATCTCATTCGCAAAAGTAACGTATTCTATTTTTAGATCCTGGTAGTTTAGTATTTTGAAAACGTGAGATTTATCAAGCACAAGTTGACAGGAGAGTCCCGGAGCCGTTACACTAAAAATATCTGGTTCAGTATCAACATACCCTGCAAAATTCGCATTAATATAATTAATATCTGAGGTCTCGTCCGTACAGGTTGCAGTGCTATTATCATTGACGATAGTGAAACCGGCCGCTGCGTCTCCGGTATTGTTATACAACCAGCCCATCCGGGAATTTCCTAATGCATCCTTTTGAACATCATCGGGTAGTCCACGCACATCCCTGCCGATCTGGCCGCCGACGGAGATGTTAAAACCGATACCGGCAGTGCCCTCCACATCCTTTGGTTTAACACCACGACCACCATATACCAGTGTCACTGGTACGCTTATATTGCCTTTATTTATCTGATAAATGGGGATGGCTACCTTGGCGGTTCCTGTGAGTGGGTCGACATCAACTGAATTTTGCGCTAAGGTGTCGGGAATATAAATGGTAAAAAATAATGCGATTAGCAGATAATGTATCCTTTTCATTTTTGATTTATAGGGCCTTTGTATTAGGATTAGGGGCGTCTTTCATGAATTGTAAAACCCAGTTCAGTTATATTCTGAAAGGCCAATTTTAAGTATTGCTAGTTCCTGCTTACTTTAATTCTTGTTGCGGAATGCATTTAAATGTAAATTAAACTTATGGTTGTCCACTCTCTACAAGAAATATGGGATTCAGGAAATAGAGAGGTTCCGACATCTTTTGTTGCGGTAAAAAGGGCGTGATAAAAACTAATAAAGGGCTGTTATGATAAATCATACGTATATATTCAAATGAAACATACAGGAGTAAAAAACCTTACGAGAGTATAACACCTGTTAAACATTATAATATTTAACTCTAATTGGTAAAAGTGTGGCAAACATTGTGTAAGATTCTTTTTTTGACTAAAAATAAAAATATTATTACAATTTAAATAAATATTATTAAATATTTGTGGCTCTTCACACTGGTCGTTATTTCAAAGTTGCTTGGCGTATCAGTGTAAATCGTCTAGTGGAGCACTGATTTTACGTTTCTTCGTTAGCTTTTAAATAGAACACCCGAAATATATATTGTTTCAAACCGATGACAGGACTCTGATTATTTATCAACATTCTGGCGATTGCCTTCTTGAGAAGCTAAAGTAAGACGCATCGCGGAATTTTCGAACTCGGCGCAGGTCATCTTTGACCAGGGAACAATTTTTTATAGAGAGTTGCCCCGCTGGTTAACAAATATTGAAGTCCTCTCTCAGCAGGTTTTTAAAAGATTATATCCTGAGCTTACTGGAAAGGATTAATTTTGACGAAAACATATTATGGAACCAGCAGCTAATAACGCGTTCGAATCATTAGAAGCCGTTTGTGCAGATCTTCGTGATTTGACCTATACACCAACAATTTTACCGCAATCGGAATGGTATAACGGTAAATTTGTCCTTGTCGTTCAGATCAGGGAGGTCGGGGAAGCCGAAGACAAGTTAGAACTCGAAGAGTTTGCAAGGCAGCATAACCTTGATTTTTCTATGTCTTCGAGGGTATTGCCTGATAATGCTGATCCCGAAGATGTTGTATTGTTAAGGCAGTGGACGAAATCTTAAAGGTATTCCCGGACACCTTATTGGCTTATTGGATAGTGTAGTTGAGATGTTTTATGAATTCTGCGAACCATCCTAAAGGTTGGCGATGACATCGGGCACTGTATAGCAGTTGTAGCAATTGTAAGAGTTTAGTAATTCGGTAATGGAATCAGGTATTTTTATTTGTTTGTTTAGAGTGACCATGTCGATAGGTTTCTTACCATTGATACCCTGATGCGGCCTTTCCCAATTGTAGTAAACGAGGTACTTGAGAAGTTCATCCTCCAGTTCTTCTAAGCTGTCAAAGTCCGTATCTTCAATCACATCTTCTTTTAGTGTGCGCTAAAAGCGTTCCACTTTGCCATTGGTCTGTGGCCTGTAAGGTTTCATGTATCTGCGCTTTATGCCGGTTTCTACCAGCATGCGTTCGAACGGATGATTTTGTTTGTTCTGGCTTACTGATGTTCCAAACTCCGGTCCATTGTCTGCAATGATCTCCTCGAACTGGATACCGAACTCCCGCTTAAGGGCCTGCATACAGCGCAGGGCTGTGAACATGGTGGTCAAAGCGGTGATATCTTCCATCACTTCTGCCCAGGCCAGGCGGGAATGTTCATCCAGTACACAAAACAGGTTTATAACGCTTCAGGATATTGTATACCCCTGATGGTGATGGAGAAAGTTATTAGCTTTTTGTTTAATCCGGTCAGCTATCTCGAACTTATTGCAGCCCCTTGAACGCAGTTCCAATACCTGTTGTTCATCCTCAGGGTCCGGGCGACGGGTCCGGTACTTTGGCCCACGTTTGGCAGGCAACAGGTCAAGTTCATTACCCGATTGTTTGAACCGGTTGTAATACTTCAGGAAACTCCTCGGATCGGTATCATGGGCGAAATAAAATTCCTTTGCAAATTTGTACGTAGGAGTTCTTTCCTTTTTACCTGCTCATACTCTGCAATTATAAAGCGGAACTTATTCAGATAGTTCCGCTTTAATGTTAGGTCCGTCGTATTGATGCGCATAACTCTTTAGCTTATTTTTTATAAAGCTAATTCTGTTACCGAATTATATGACTTTTACAGAAATGACGGGGACCTGATCTTATTTATACCGGTAATGTTTAACTATAGTTTTACTGTGATGTTTATGTTAAGTAAGTGCTTAAAACCATTATATACTTAATTGATGGTTTGTCCTTTCGGGTCAGTATGGTGTCATACTTACTACATGCTGATCTACGTAGAAATGCCTGATCTCACTTTTTAGAATGTTCTGCGAGTTGTTTTCAAAAGGGGTGGAGGATGCTGCATCAAATTAATTTGCAATTGAAAGTGTATTAATATATTTTTTATGAGGAATTTCCTTATATTAGTAGATGATTTCCGGCTGTTTCCAGGCTTAATTAAAATGAAACCTAAACGCAATCTCTTCAAAAAAAAAGTTGGTGCATTTACCCTTACCGAGTTGCTGGTCGTACTGGCCATTATCGGTATATTGGTGACGCTGTTGACGCCGAGCATGCTCAAATTCATAACCAAAGCTAAAAATGTAGAGGCCAAGACGCAACTGGCCTACCTGCAGACCTTAGAGCAAAGCTATTATTTCGAACATTCACGTTATAGCAATGACTTGATAGAACTGGGTTATGAGCAGGGTACGCTGGTGAGTGATGGTAAAGACGGCAGGGCTAACTATCGCATTGAGATCGTCAGGGCGGACAATACCTCTTTTACAGCCCGTGCGGTTTCCGTAACTGATTTCAACGGGAACGGAAAATTTAACATATGGGAGGTTGACCAGGACCGTAATATCAAAGAAGTGATTCCAGACTAATGCTGCTATTGACTTTACTGATGGTGGGGGTATTGCTGGGGATCATGGTGCAGGACATGCTATGGCGGGCAGTTTACCTGTGGGTTTACCCGTTGTTACTGATCTTATTTATTGTTGCCTGGTTTTTTCAACGACGAGACGTGACGCTGGCCGTTGTCGCGGGCCTGATCAATATAAGCTTCCTGTTATTTCAGTTCCTGTTGGTATCACTCTATTTCTATATTAAAAACAAACAGATCGTTAAGCTTACCGGTACCTTAATAGGATGGGGGGATATCTTTTTCCTGCTGTGTGCCGCTTTTTATCTTTCCGTGTTAAATTTTATCTTTTTTTATGTCATAAGCTTAATGCTGGCCCTTGTGTGCTGGCTTTTGTGGCTAGGCTTAACCAAAAGCCCAAGCAAGAGTATCCCCCTGGCCGGTACCCAGGCGTTGCTGATGGCCATATTAATCGTCTGGGATCGCTTTGACCGGGTAATAGACCTCAGCAGCGACAGTTGGTTGACTATCCGTTTATTAAAATTGGCCTAATGAGTGAAATTGTACTGTTAACTGAAAATATCCACTGGCTGAGTAAAGATCAGGCTTGGCATTACCGCGTGCTGCCAAAATCGAGAAAGGATGGTGGATTTGTACTTTACTGTGCCGAACATCAAGAAAAGCATACGCTTCAGGATGAACTGGAAATGGTATTGGGCAATACAGTTGAACTTGAGCAGATCCCGGAGAACGAAATCAGTAAACTTTTGTCTAAATATTATATAGAGAAGTCATCCGCCCGTGATACTACCCAATCTAAAAGCCGTGGCGATGCCGAGAGTTTCTTTTCCGACCTGATCGCGGAAGCCAAAGGTCTAAAAAGCAGTGATATACATATCGAAATCTATGAGCAGAAATGCCGCGTTCGCATCCGCGTAGACGGTATGATGGTGGAACGTTATCTATTGAAGCGAGAGGAATACCCCGCCCTGATCAACAAGATTAAGATCAATGCTAACTTAGATATAGCCGAAAAGCGCCTGCCGCAGGACGGGCGAATCAACTATAAACAGCAGGGTTATCAGTTTGACATTCGCGTATCTATCTTGCCTACGCTGCACGGGGAAAAGGTCGTATTGCGCTTATTGAACAATGACGCTACCGGCATTGCCTTAACCACACTCGGGTTTTCTGAACAGGATTTATCTAATTATCTGGAAGGGGCTAAACGCACCGCCGGTATCCTGCTGATCAGCGGGCCCACGGGTTCCGGCAAGACGACCACGCTTTACGCCACCCTGAAGATGCTGAACGAGGAAACCCGCAATGTCATGACCATCGAGGATCCCATTGAATATACACTGGAGGGTGTGAACCAAGCGCAGGTCAAGGAGTCTATCGGTCTGACCTTCGCGTCTACATTGCGCACTTTTCTGCGCCAGGATCCGGACGTGATCATGGTCGGCGAGATCCGCGATACAGAAACCGCCAATATGGCCATCCGCGCCGCTTTAACCGGGCACCTGGTCTTATCCACCATTCACACCAATTCCGCCTGGGGGACTGTTTCCCGCCTAATAGATATGGGGATCCCCCCTTTCCTAATCGCTAGTACCCTGAATACCACGGTCGCCCAAAGGCTGGTGCGCCTGCTTTGCCCGAATTGTAAAAAAGATGCCGCATTTGACACCGGCTTATATCCCAAGCAATTCACACCTTTTACGCCGGTCAGCCATCATTATGTGGCTGTGGGCTGCGAGCAATGTTATTTCACCGGTTACAAAGGTCGCAAGGCGGTCTACGAAGTCATCCCGATCGACCGGGAACTGGCCTTTGAAATTAAGGAAGGTAATATGTATATTAATGATTTACTAAAAGATAGGGGGGTACGGACCCTCGCTGAGAATGCCTTTGGGATATTTAAAGCCGGCATGACCTCTCTGGAAGAAATCTATCCCCTGTTATTTAACTACTAATGTGTATGAACAAATTGTTTACCCGATTATTTGCGGCCTTTATGTTTTTGCTGATCACCCTTAATGCGGCAGGGCAGCAGGACCATGTCCGGACCATTGAAAGCAGTCTCCAGCAACTAGCTGCAACCGTACCTGGCCTGAACCAGAAAATGCAGCTTACGCTGAGCGGCATATCCCTGCCCCAGTACCTTTCCGCGCTTTCCCGGGCAGCAAATCTGAGTATCAGTTGTGATCCCCAGCTGAATTTCCCTGTTAATGATACATTTAACGGTGTAACCGCTAAAGAGGTGCTCACCTTCCTTGCACGGAAATATAACCTGGATATTACTGTGATCGGCACGATCCTTTATGTGACCCCTTACCATGATCCGGCATTACTGGCCGGCCCGCCGGTCAAAGAGTTGCGAATTAATTACACCCGCTTTGATAACACGCTTTCGCTGGAATTGAACAACGACAGCCTGCAGGCTGTCGCCAGGAAGATCACGCTCCTTTCCGGTAAGAATGTGGTAGTAACCGGGGGAATGCAACAAAATATCGTGACGGCCTTTATATCATCCGCCCCTTTTGATGCTGCTATCGAAAAGCTTGCTTTTACCAATAACATTAAAGTTGTCAAGACCAACGACGGTTTTTACCTGTTCCAACCGCTGGAAGAAAACGAGGAGGTATACGTCAACGGGGATAAAGGAACCTCAACGCGAAAAAATTTCAAAAGTGCTAATCAGCAAGGGGGAAGTGGCGGTCGTTCTGGGTTATATAGCCGGTTGGTGAACGGACAAAAACTATTGTCAGCCGATGCTGTGAATGCTTCCATTGCCGACTTGGTTAAGCAAGCTTCCCAGGAAGCCAATAAGAACTATTCTATCTATTCTGAACTGAAAGGCAGCATCACTTTGCATGTATCTGATGTATCGTACGAAAGCTTTTTATCCCTGCTACTGAAAAGTACGGATTATACCTTTCATTCTGAAAACGGAATCTACCTGATCGGAGACCGAAAACTGGAAGGTCTGCGGACATTTAAAATGATCCACCTGGAGCATCGGTCGATCGATACGGTTGCCAGTATGATTCCCAACGACTGGAAAAGAGGCGTAGAAATAAAAGAGTTTCGTGACCAGAATTCTATCCTATTATCGGGATCGGGTGCACAAATCGATGAGATTGAGGCGTTAATTCATAAAATGGACGTTCTGGTACCGGTTGTACTGGTTGAAGTTACGATGATCGACATCCGAAAAAGCCGCACGCTATCTACCGGTATAAGTGCGGGGGTTGCTGACAGCGTGAAAACGGGTGGCTCCGTTTTGCCAGGACTGGACTACACATTCGGCTCCAGATCCATTAATGACTTTCTAAGTCGGATCAGCAGCTCGACAAGTTTAAACCTGGGCCATGTTGTGCCAAATTTTTATGTCCGCCTCAGAGCACTGGAAGCCAGCGATAACATCAATATCCGTTCCGTGCCAAAACTGGCGTCGATGAACGGCCACCCGGCCTTACTCAGTATAGGTAAAAAGGCGTATTATAAAAATACGACCCAGAATGTGATTCCGTCTTTAAATAATCCATCATCGATCTTTACCAATGTGTACCAGGAAGTGAATGCTGATCTCGCAATAGCCGTCAACGCCATCGTATCAGGCGATGACCAGGTTACCCTGAAAATAAAAGTGAACTTGTCTGATTTTACTTCTATACCGACGGATGGTTCGCCGCCGCCCCAGGCTATCAGTAAATTTGAGACCAGCCTGCGCGTTCATAACGAAGACACGATCGTATTAGGTGGGATCGAACGTTCCGAAAGTAGCGAAAGTGGTTCCGGCTGGCCCATCCTGTCGCGCATACCGATCCTTAAATGGGTGTTCAGCAGCAGGTCGAAGTCAACCGCTAAGGTGACGACGGTATTATTCATTAAGTCCACCATTTTACGGTAACGAAATGCTGGAGGAATATTACCAAACGGATCATTGCACAGGGGTGTCCCTGCAGATCAGCCGGAATAATGACCTTCGCGTCACTGCCTGTGCTGTGAGCCGAAAAAAAAACCAACTGGAGATCCATAAAAAGGTGACGGGGCTTTATTCGATCAAACAGTTACCGGAATTTTTGCCGGCAAAAAGCATCGTATCCCTAAACCTGAATGGAAAAGGGGTGTTACATAAACGAACTGAAAAATTCGAAAAGCTAACCCCGGAAATCTTCCGGGGCTTACTTCCCAATAGCGAGCCGGCTGATTTTTATATGCAGCATTTTACATCCGGGGCTTATGCTTATATATCCATGATAAGGAAATCTGATGCGGATAAGTGGTTAGCTGAATTCAAAAGCATTGGAATAGAAATTATCATGCTGAGCCTTGGGCCATTTCCGGTTTATTCAATCATGAAACAGCTTAATGTATACGGTGGCGATTTCCTGTTCGACGGTCACGAAATCGTTCGTGACGAGGCGGATGACTGGACCGGCTATTCCTACCGCGAAGACTCTCGGTCGCCTTATCCTTTAAAGGCTGACCTCGAAGCATTAGACGAATCCCTGCTGGTGCCCTATGCCGCTGCCTTCCAGGTTGTGCTGGAAAACCGCCTTTTACCTGTCAAAGCACAAGTATCCGTCGTTGATGCGGCCCTGGTGCAGCTGACGGAAAAAAATAAATTGAAATTGTACGGGTTGATTCTGCTCGGTTTTTTCTTTGTAGTACTTTCTCTGAATGCCTGGGTTTTTTCGAAATTGTTCCGTGAAAACAACGAGCTGGAAGCCACTACGCTGAGTTCGCAACAAAACACTGCTGACCTGAATGATATGGAAGGTCAAATCAAAAAAAAAGAGGTTCTGCTGAAACAGTTTGGCTGGGACCAGGATCTCAATAAAGCGCTTATGATTGACCGGCTGGCGTCCGTGCTGCCGGCCGACGTTACACTGGATGAGGTGTCCGTTAACCCGGTAGATCCGGCCGAAAGCCGAAAGCTGAAAAGGCTGCAATTCCGTGACCGGAACATCCAGGTTAATGGTACGTCAGCCGGCATCTTATCGGTAAATGAATGGGTAGCCAGGCTAAAAGTCATGTCTTGGGTGAAGAATTGTACCATACAAAGTTTTACCATAGACCCGGAAAAACAAACAGGTCAATTTATTCTAACCATACAATTTTAATATGGGTACGATCATACAGGATAGAAAATACATATTGTGGGCGGCACTTGTCGCATTTCTACTGATTTGCTACCAGCTCGCTTTCAAGCCGACAATCGAAGCCTGGAGCAATAACCGGGTATTGACAGCCAACGCGGCACAATCGAATACAGAAACTACCAAACCGCTTTATCAGGTACGCAAAAAAAGAAATCTGGATACCCTTATCGCCCGCTTTCGGATAGACACTGCCGTTTTCCGTAACCAGGTACTTAACAAAATTGGGCTCATCGCTCAAAAACAAAATGTCAGATTAACCGATATACCGGTTCCGGACGCGCTGTCCTCCACAGGCAGCTACCTGATACAAAAACTAGTAATGGAGGGAGAGTATAATGCGTTGCTGTACACTCTGGACCAAATGCGTTCGACAGCCGAGATCGGCTTTATACGTTCCGTTGCACTGCAGATGCCGGACCGTGATCGTCTTACCAAGCAGCAGGTATTACATATGACCGTTTATGTAGAAACAATCCGGTAGATTAAAATCAATAAATACTGTATGAAATGCGTTGTAAAGCAGCAGCTAAAGACGATACAGATAAGCGACCTTAATACAGGCGGCGACTTATTTGGTGCGCGGGGCAGCAGGTGCTTAAACAATTCATGAAAATCTTATTGAAATAATGGTCAAAAACGAAGACGATGACTTTAAAATGATTATCAGTTAGACACCAATTGCAGTTGATTATTTGATGTTAAAGATATGAAAACGACCTACCTGTTAAATCTATTTTCTAATTTTTGAATCCTTTTACTTTGTTCTTGGTTCAATTTTGCCTGTTCTAAAAGGTACAAAGTCAACTCTTCCACCTTCTTAGTAAGTATTTTATTAATTTCACCTAAATTCAAGCCTTCCTTTTCAACCTGTTCCGCAGATGGTAAATCAGACAAACGATGGTTTTTTTCTATATACTCTTTCACTTCTGTAAGTGATGTCAGTTTATAGCTTTCATGAAATACATAATCCGGCCATCCATTTAAATTTATTTTAACTTCTTTGGCATGAACTGTGCCATTTACCGACAATTTCGCGTCCGGAATTGACGTCCCTATACCCACATTTCCTCCTCCGGTTATTCTCATTTTTTCAGACAAATTTTGCAAAGTTGTAGAGAATACCATATCAGCATTATCAACATAGGCGCCAGACGGCTGAACCATTTTAAGGGATCCTAAATTAAAAGACTGGGACTGACTCTCTCCTTTAAAAGTCAGATTTAAGCCTATGTAATCAGTTTCACTCCCGGTATTTGGATTAGCGTTACCCGCACCGGCTATTGTTAATTTACTTGTAGGATTTGCGGTACCGATACCGACATTTCCAAATGGTGTAATTGTAAAGTAATCAGATGAATTGGTGGCTGCAAACCGGGTGATATAAAAACTGGGATCCGTCTGCGATTTTTGTTGAATATACCATTCACTATTAGAACCATTATTATATAAATGAAACCCGGACTGACCACTGTTATTAGATGAAATCATTCCGCTAACTGTAAATTTACGATTTGGTGTTGAAGTCCCTATTCCAACATTACCGGAATTACTATTGTAAATATTCGTTCCATTGGCCGCCCATTGTCCATAAGAAAACTGAATAAACGCGATAATTGATATAATTGTCAAAGATAGATTTTTCATGATGGGTTTGGTTTATTTGATCAAAGCTAAAACTTCCTGATCAAATAAAGTTAAACGTTATTTACAAATAAGTTTAGAAATTTGAAATTGAACTATTTATAAGTGAGTTTTTTGAAGCGTTTAAGACATTGACAATAAAGCGCAATTTTTAAATCTCCGGAAAATCTGCTCAACCCTTATAAGCGGCTTCAACAAGGGATTGATCTGCCTTTTGCTTTAACAGAGTGCTTGAATTAGCTGATATAAAACTATAATTTTCAATTGCCTATCCAAACTTGGAAAGCGCCTGTGCGTAGGCGATGATCCGTTACAAAACAAGTCATAATGGAATCTAAAAAATTAAACTTTTGTTTAAAGACTTTTAATTCTTATAAAGGTGGATTTAAGGTCCTTTCCCTTATTATTGGTTAGTATTTGCCTGTATGCTATTAATACGGGTAGTGTTTAATATTATTTTAGCCTTTTCAATTTTCCAGTCATGAATATGTTGCTCTGTCCTTTGCCCGGTTAATGACTTGAGCATGTCTGTTAGATATCTTGGTGAGAAAATAACATGCAGCAGGAGATCTTAGATAAAATGGCGAAAAAGGTCACAGACCTTGAAAAAAGACAGTCGAAAATTGAGGAGCTTGGTTTAAGCGCGTTACGATCAATAGTTAATGCACTGGAAACCAAGGTTGCGGGAACAGTGGAAATGAAAACGCTTGAAAACACCCAACAATTAGGGCGTTTTGATAAGCAAATTAACGACTTTGATGAAAAGATAAATGCTATACCTAAAGAAATACCCGTTAATTATAATGTTCAGTTTGATACCAAAGCAAAATTTGTCATTAGGACAATTTAGGATTATGGCTTGCCACTGCCATAATGCTTGCAATCTCGATAAGCTTGTGGATTAAGAACAATCGCAGAGTTGACGACACAAACCATTTCTTATTGTAATGGGCTTTTATCCTGATGTGGCAAAAACTATTGACAGCGTTTATGTAACTGAAACTGATAACCTGATAAAAAACACACTGGCTAATATTGATGAACAGAAAAGGATGTGAAATCATAATAAAGGCTGGATATTAATCCAGCCTTTTTTTTGACTAGAAAGTAAGAACTATGCCCTTTGCATTTTCCATCCTGCCATTGTTCTACCATTGAGATAGTACCTAAACGGTGGGTTTCGTTAACCGGTCTAATCATTGAGTGCATGGTGCCTGATTTCGAATAGTTTATACGTATGAGGGTGAAAAGCATTTATAGCCATACATGGTCAGGATTATTTTGGTTTGATCTGCTGTAGGTTTGGTAGTAATCTTGGTTTTGTTTATGCTTGTGGGTACTAGTAGGATCGCAGACACAGATAGATAGCTTAACTTTTAAATACTCAGTTATTAATTCTACGAAAACATTTCAGGAGATTGCCCGCTCAGAAAATGCTAGTTACCTGCGGTTTGTGGCTTCAACGAAAAAACGGAGCAACAGCGGTATTTCGACTGCAGATAAAGATATCATAACGGAAATCTATGTTACCTGGCTGAAATAAACGAGCCATCTATCATTATCTAAATTCTTTTAAATATTATTTAAAAAAGCATATAATAATTGATAATTAATATATATTGCGGTTAAATATTTATCATAATGAAAAAACTTTTACTTCTGTTTGTCGTTTGTTTTCTCACTGTAAACGTCGCCAGGTCCCAAACTATCTAATAAAAAAGGATATAAAAGATAAAATGCAGCGCGCATCGATTAATAAACAGAAGAAAAGCATAACAAAACTTGAAATTAGACTAAAATTAATTGAGAAGAATCTTTATAAGCGTTAATTCAAAGCAACTATCTAACATCTTCTCATCTAATTTTTATTGATGTGTTAATCATTCTAAATTTATATATAGCCGAAATTATTTAATCCCCTTTATATGAGGTTAAGAAATTTACTAGTGCTTTGTTTTATTGTGTTTAGTTTCTCTTTATACGCACAACAAAATACCCCGTCGTCTTATACTGTCAATAAGTTTGTTGTTCCGAAGCCGCCGGATATTTCAACATTAATGAAATTTACTGAAATACCGGTCACAAATTTCAATGGTACCGCACAGATTTCTGTACCATTATATAACATTCAATCGGGTGATCTTACTTTTCCTATTTCTTTAAATTATAATTCTAGCGGTATAAAGGTATCGGAAGAATCTGGAATAGTCGGTTTAGGTTGGAGTATTTCCACTACCAGTGCAGTATTTGAATTGAATCCCGCTAGTGTACAAAGTGGTGCCGTTAACCCACCGATTGTACCCAATAACTTCCGTTTTACCCCAGCTAATACGCCGTCTAATGTTTTTAATACGGTCGCATCAGGCGAGGCTTTTGCAGACACAACTGGTGTTTATAAGGTATATTCGTCATTTGGACCACAACATACAAATTTTGTTCAAGTATCACAATGAACAGATGAAAGCCCTGGTTGGCCAGGAGTTCGCACCTTCTACCTTAATGCGCTATAAGACCGCACACGACCATACAGCTGCTTTCATAAAGTGGAAATACCAAGTCGATGACCTAAATGTTAAAGAATTGGATTATGAATTTGTTTCGCAGTTTGCATTTTGGCTAAAGAGTGTCAGAAAGTGTGGGCATAATGCAACAATGAAATACTTGGGGAACTTCAAAAAGATCGTATTAGAATGCATTAAAAAAGGATGGCTGCTTAAAGATCCGTTTGTCGGATTTAAAACTAACAGGAAGGAAGTAATTCGCGTTGCCCTGACAAAAGTAGAACTAAATGATATTGAAAATAAAGATTTTGGAACAGATCGATTAAACCATGTTCGTGATATTTTTCTTTTCAGCTGTTATACAGGTTTGGCTTATGTGGACGTTTATCAGTTAAGACGCTCTGATATCATAACGGGGGTTGACGGCGGAAAATGGATCGTAACCACTCGCCAGAAAACAGAATCTCCTACACGCCTTCCTTTATTGCCAGCGGCATTGAAAATTATGGCAAAGTATGACGATGACCCAAAATGTGTAAATAAAGGCTTGGTATTACCAGTACTGACCAATCAGAAGATGAATTCCTACCTTAAAGAAATTGCTGACGGTTGTAGGATCAAAAAAAACCTGACATTTCACATTGCTCGCCACACTTTTGCAACAACAATAACATTGAGTAATGGAGTCCCTATAGAAACGGTTTCCAAAATGTTAGGCCATAAGTCGCTTAAACAAACACAGCATTATGCCAAGATCGTTGATCTGAAGATCAGTGAGGATATGCAAATACTCAAGGCAAAACTTCAACCAACAAATTTACCCCAGTACTAATCCCAGAGAAAATTATGGTGGTCGTGTGTTACGATCACCTCACTTTTTAATTTAATCAAAATGCAGTTATCAGAGGATTCGCATTTGTGGGCCGGCAATACCGTATCAGTACTAAAACTGCTGTTTTATTGTTATCTGGTGTTTTACAATTATGTGCTTAAGTGCTTTTGACTTTAAGATAGGTAAAGTTACTTACGAAAATGTAGGTCAAATGAATATATATGGAAGGATGTTTGATGAGTTAAAGTGTTTAAATGGATATAACCCAGACATGGGAGTTATTCTAACAAATATGAAACCATTGTGATATTCTATTTGGAACGGCAGTGAACAACTTTTTGCCAGTAAGTAAGGTGTATTTTTGTCTACTGAAGAGGAATTAAATACAGAAATTGAACGTGGAGAATTTCTTATTAAACAAGGACCACCAGGCAGTAAAAGCAATCCTACTACAAGCAATGTGTAAACCGCATATTGTTCCTTCCTGCTTATTTTTAATCCTATCCGTCAGATACTGACAGCCGTCCTTTTTTACACATCCGCAAAATCATAGACATCAAATGTTTAGTTTTGGTTAAGTAATTAAAAACCATGCCTGAACTTATCGACCCCAATCAAAAACTTGCCACCGATATCGTCAATGAATTAATCGGTAGGGGGCTGATCTTATCGGCGAATGCTCCTGGTATTTCAGAAGCACTGGCCGGTGGGAAAATGAAAGACAATTTCTGGCTCGCGGCATTTGATCGAAAAATTGAAGATTTAAAAAAGACAGATGAAGCTTAAAGAACTACACCTCAATAACTTTCGTGGAGCGACCCAGCCGCTGAAGGTAAACTTCGACACCTCTAAAAAAATCACTATGTTGTTTGGTGAGAATGGAAATGGTAAGTCCAGCATTGCCGATGCAATTGTTACTCTTTGCACCGACCGCCTCGGCTCGATAAGGGATAAATCCTCTGTGGACCATGGCTATATTAAATCATTGGGCAGTAACATCAAGGATGTTTCTATTAAACTTGTCACCGATGGCGGCACTTATGACGCCCGGCTTAACCCCAGCGGCAGCACTTTCACTAAAACACCGGAAGAAGGTGCTCCAACCGCGCGACATCTGAGGCGAAGCCAAATCATTCACCTTATAGATGCAGAAGCCTCCAAAAGATATGAGGTTTTAAAAGATTATATCGATGTATCGAATATCATCAAAGGCGAAGAAGAATTAAGAAAAGCGAAAAAAACAGCCGAAACAAATTTTACCACGCTTGTAAACAATCTTACCTTGGCAAGTACAACGTTAACAAAATGTTGGTCGGAAGAAGGAAGTCCCGGTAAAAGCTGCGACGAATGGGCAAAAGTTGAAAGTGAAAAAGACCTTAGCGCGCAGCAAAAAAAGCATATAGTACTGACCGGTCTGGTAGACTCCTGGAAAACAGTAGTTAGCCAGCGTGTGGAAATCAACCGGAGTAACGCGATTTATAAAGCCAACTTGGAAAGGGTGAAGAAGGCGGAAGAAACAATAACCCGACTAACGAAAGAGAACGCTACCCAGGACTTTGATATTCTTAAAGTACTCACCGAAGCCAAAGATTTTCTTAGCGCCAAACCGCAGCTTAAACAATGTCCGGTTTGCGAACAAAGCATGGGGAGGGACACCGTTCTTGAAAATATTAATGCAAGAATAAAATCCATGGAGGTGTTTCAACTTGCAAAAAAAGAACTTGCAGATGCCAATACCGCCAAAGATACAACTACCGGAATTTTACGAACATTGATTGATACATTTATCAGCGGTTTGGAAAAATTCAATTTGCAGCTATTAACGCTGCTGGAGGCGGAGGATGCCGTAATCGCGTTGATCAAAACAATTACCGAAGCATCAGGAAACAATGAGAAATACAGGGCACTGGGCACTCATTTTACTATAATTGACCTAAAGGTTAAAGACTTTGAATTTTCCGCAGTCAAACTAAATAAATCAATATTCCAGCACAACCTGATCAAAACGCAGTTCAATAGTTTAAGTGATAGTAAAAAGCTATACAACAAGGCCGAAAAATTGGCGACTTATACAACGGATGCGCTTAATATTATCGAAAATAAACGCAAAGAGTTCATTGACAGCGAATTATCGTCAATCTCCAAAGACGTTGAGACCCTTTACCAAAAAATGCATCCAGGCGAGAGCCTAGGTGGCATTAAACTCTATTTGAAGCCAACAGTCAAAAACTCCATTGAACTAAATGCAGACTTTTATTCCGCCTCCGGAATCACGCCGCAATCGGTTTATAGTGAGTCTCACCTAGACACTCTGGGAATTTGTATATTCCTCGCATTGGCAAAAAAATACAATGATGGCAATACCATTCTTATTTTAGACGACGTAGTGATGTCCGTTGATGAAACCCACCTTGATAGATTTATAGACCTTCTTCACGACGAAACCGCCACTTTTGCTCATATTCTTATCACTACTCATTATCGGCCATGGAAAGACCGTTACAAAGTTAACCGTGCCCCTGGTGGTAAGGTGCATTTCATTGAACTACGAGGCTGGACATTATCTTCAGGCATTAAACTCCATAATACCAAAATCGATATGGAAGAGTTAAAGAAAGCTCTTGACGACGAAGATTACGACCGGCAGATCATTTCGAGTAAAGCGGGTATTATCCTAGAAAATATTCTCGACTTTATATCAATCAAATTTCAATGCAAAGTCGCCCGGAAAGATCGCAATGAATTCGTACTCCGTGAATTATTGGATTGTATATCATCTAAACTACAAAAAGCATTAAGGGTGCAGCACCTCGTAAAAAACGCAGACGGGATATACAGTAGCGAGATGCCATTCTCGGTAGAACAGGACTTAAAACCGATGATTGATGAATTTAAGCAATTATCAACGATCCGGAACCAAGTTGGGGCCCATTTCAACTGGGACGGGTCTATGGTAACCGACAAGGACGTGCTGGAATTTGGGACTAAGGTTTACAATTTTGGCAAATTGCTCATTTGCCCGGAAACAGGGATGTTCCCAGACAAGAGTAAATCAGGTTCCTATTTAGAAACGCGTACTGGTTCAATACGTTTACATCCTTTGCAAGAACCCGCATAAAAGTCAAATATTTTCTTATCTTCCTACCCTAACAACGGGTCGGCATCCTGCCAGCCATATTCTGGTAAGGTTTAGGTTTAAAGTCCCGGCGGCGAGCGCTTAAGGACTTTTAATTTATAATTATTCAAAATCAATTTGTTATCTATTATCTGCTCTAATAAACTCCAACATTTAAAAGCCAGATTTTTCGCTCGCATTGGCAAATCCTCTCATGAACGCATCTATAAAACCGCAAAGACAAAGAATATTGAAATCATTGCCTCTTTATTTTATAAGACCAATGTCTCGTGAAATGTCCTGTACAAACTTCGCCATCGGACGTTTTAGCACATCTTCAGGCTGATCGTAATTGCCTATAATTAAACGGTCAATTATAGATTGGTCGGGGAAGAGTTGTCTGAAGTCTTCGATAAGTTGTTTTTTATATGGATCATTATAGACCATCTTTTTATGAAGTAGTTCTTCTACTAAATCTTTTTGAGTATCGTAAATTTGCTGGATGTCGAACATCTCCAGATAGATTTTTGCTTTTTGAGCGGATAATCCAACAGGGGATATTGCAATTTTTAATGCTTCAGCTTTGTTTTTATCCCAATAGTCTATTACACTTTCATCAGTTAATGAAAATCTAAAAACTTCTACGTTGTCTATGTCAGAATATAGACCAAAATCAGAATCCTTTGCGCTTTTGATATTATTACAATACGAACAGGTTGGGTAGAGATTATAAAAACTCGTACATAGAAATGGGTATTTAGATTTCGGATACCTATGATCTAGTTGTAAAAGCCCACGTCTTGTTTTTATATCTCCGGCTACTGCCCCTCTGATGGGATTGGCAATTAAATAATAATCGTCCACTACAACGATCGCCAGCTGAGCATGACAGTAAATACAATTTTTAATGTTCATCTGTTGCAGTAGTGTAAGAAATTCTCGGTTTCGTAATTCCTTGTATCGCATAGCTGCAACAATATCCTCATGAAATTCCGTGGTAATTTCGTCGTGGTGTATAATTCGGTCAAATTCCTGGATTAGTATGCTGATTTCCTTAGGTCCCGCACAGAGAATTCTTTTATATTCCCGTATGATTTTGCCCACATATCCGTTAATATTAATGTCACTGACGCCATACTTATTCTTTTTGTTTGGATTCCTTGTAATTCGGCGAAGCGTTACAAGTGGTTTTTCAAATTTCCGATTAATAAACAAGGTTTCAGCGAACTCTTCCACCGTTTCCTTCAGTTTTTTGTCGTTGTATATTTTACGCATTTCTTTCCAATTGCTTAAGTTCTTCTTTCAATTTCTTAATCCGTTGTTGACGCGTGATATCCAGATTGAATTTTGCTTGAAATAATGATAGCAATCGTTCTTTTATTAGGGGCTCGCCTACTATGTTGATCAATTGCCATGCCTTAGGTTTATCCCACAACATATTGTTAGTAGGCTTTTGATCGGTTAAAAAAGCAACAAGACTTTGAATGGTCTTTTTTACGTGTTCACCCATAAAACCATTTTCCAGAAAAAAACTGTCCGCTAACAAATCATGTATATTGGCACCAAATGTCTGCCATCCTGAACGGTCGCCACCCATGAATAAGATATTATCAGCAGGGATGTCCGAAAGAATAAATGGAGAATGGGTAATAAAAGTCATCTGTAATCCGGTCAGTTGATCGAGTGGTAGGTAACTAAAGTATGTCAGCAAATAATCAATAAAGCCACGTTGCATTTCCGGGTGAAAGTATAGTTCAACTTCATCAAATACCACAAGAATGAATCTGTAGGGAATGAGTTCATCCTCGCTAATTTTTGAATTGAGATTGAGCAAGTGGTAAGCAATTGTACTTGCAGCAAATATTTTCTGTTTTTCACCTGAACTGAGTTGTGACAGCGCTATGTCACCCTCAAGATATACCTCAGTTCTCATAAAAGATGGAGGAATAAAATGGATTACCTGCATTAACGGATCAGCTTGGTCTTTGATTGTTTGATCAATAGCGCGCGCGAGGTCATCCACAGGAATTTTGGTTATGGTAAGATATGTCAACGACTTAATCCTTTCGCGCAAATAATCGTATTTTAGAAAATTTACCGCCTGCCAGAGTTTATAGGTAATGTGACTATAGTCGTCGCGGAGCAACTCCAAAAAATGCCTGATATCTTTAAAAGTGTTTTTTTTTGAGTTGAACCACTCATGATAATGATCATAAGTCATCGAAATACTAATCACTTTCCTTAAAATATATTTGAAAGCATTGTCCTGAAAGGACGTAACGGCGTAGGCCGTTGGTGATACATCCCCTAATTTTATCTCGAAAACATCAGCTGCAATAGTTACGAAATCTTTCCAATAATCGTCTGCATTTTCAAAGCCATAATTCCTTTTGTTATCGGGCTTCAGCTTGGTTGGCGCATCAACGCTATAAAGCGTTTTTAATTTTGAACTATTGAATTTGAGTTGCAAATAATCGGCTGAACGATTTTCAGTAAGCTTACGGAGACTTGCTACCTTTTCTTTTTCTTTAAGGGGATCAACGTTGATCAGAATGTTTGCCAGCAAGCGCGAGTTTGCAAAGGATTCTTCGGCATTCACATTAATATTACCTCTTATACGATGAGGATTAATCACCAGAGGAGCCTGATAAGCATCATTTTTGTAGAACATATTGCTGATCCATGAACCAAGATGAACTTCGTTCAATGCAAAATGCGCGTAGTTAATTGATACGGAATAGAAAAATTCGTCAAATTTAAATTCGCTTAATGTCAATGATCGGGGATTATTAAAGCCATTTTCGGTGGGTTCATATCTGAATACTTTAACAGTCTTTCCCCGGAATGTTATACGATACAGATATTCAGCAGAATAATACAGGTCGAGGTATAGGTCAGATAATTCTTCCAGATCTGTAGTGATATCCTTATGATAAAAACCGAGATTATTGATCGTCATGTAAAGGATCTCACTGATGGTACTCTTCCCGGATCCATTTTTCCCTACTACTGCGGAAACGTTCACGGAAAGATCACCCAGATTGAAAATTTTCACATCCCGGTTCTTATCATATTTAATACTGTTTTCATCCAGCAGATTGTATGCATGCGAAAATTGATAAAAATAATCGGTGTGCAAAACTTTGCGATAAGATTTATCTGTCAAGTCATAAATCTTCAACGCAACCAGTCTGAATTCTCCTATCCGTTTGATCGGCTCTGGTTTCTGTTTTGATTCCGCAGAAACCGGACCGACCTGCGGTGATTCCGACTCAGGTTGTAGGCTTGATGAGTTTTTCTGTTCATAGGCATTTTTGGAAATTTCCAGATGATCTAGAGACTCCGTGTGGGACAGCAAGGCGTCATATTGATAGTAGTCTCTAACTGAATGAGCAATGTGTTGCTGTGCCATCAAATAGGATGTTGTGTTGGTATCTAATGGCAAAAAATCTTTATAATCAATCCAGAACAGAAACATGGTAAATGACGCAGTGTTAATTCCACGCCATTTCCTTGCCTGATCATAACTGGGCGCATCGAGACCTCGGCGGCCTTTTTCCATAATTTGATTTAACAACATCCAAATTTGCTCCTGCTCCTTAAATGAACGCGGCCCTATTATTTTCACAGTCAGGGGTGTTGGACATCCCGCAAAGTCAATATCTTTAAATGGCATGAATTCCTTTTGCTCGGTAAGGATTTGGTAATAGATATTTATCCGTTCAATTCTTGTTACGGATTTACTTGAGCGGTCATTAAAGGAGGAAAAAACGGTTATTGGATCGAAAGCGGGACGACTTTCTTTGAGACCGTAATTGTCTATCCATCGGTTAGCCGAACGAAATTCCGGATTATTTAAGCACAAATCATAAAGCTGAGTCGCCGTATTTTCGGGGTTTCGAATATAATAGTCTTGTAATAATTGAGCGAGTTTACTATAGATGGAAGTCCAATTGATTGCGGGCATAAAAGTGACAGGTTTTTTTGTGCAAAGTATATAATATTAAACATATACTTTATAAGATATTCATCTAAATAGATTACTTATCTATGAATATTAAGATCGATAACCTTATCATTCTTAAATTGAGATGGTCATTTTGCTCGACATACCCAAGTTGATCGGTTACCAATAACTTACGACCCATGGTGGTGTCCAAATATTCAATAATCAGGACGTGTTGTTCGATGATTTGGTTCGTATCAGTAGACTAACAGGCTTTTGTCATTAACCTGACAATTAAGAAACTTTTTGAAATAAGGAAAACGGATTATGATTGCATTAAACATTTAATCTTCAATAACCTTAAAGGTATTTAAACATAATACTGCTGCTATCAATTTGTCCAATGCAATTTCCTTCGAACTAAGATATTCTAATCAAATGCTTGACTTAATAGAGTAGTGGTATAGATAAATAAGCTGAGCTGAATTTTGTAAGTGGAAGCTGTATAAAAAAAATGCCTATTTCATCATCATTTTCGATTTATAGATTTGCGCAATAAGCCCATAGGCCGCGACTAAATAAAATGCAAGACACTGTTAGTCATGTCATTAAATTCCTCTACTTATAAATATGTAAATGATTTGTATATTAGAGCCTTAAGCAACCAGTTACTCCCGACTAAAGATGGACAAAACGCTCTCCGGGTCCCTTATCCAACGAATTGATTTAGGGCAAGATCAGATATATACGAACCACACCGGGATCAAGCAAATGTTCAATTTCTACTATCAATGTGCAGAACTCAAAAACAGTACCGTGCACGTAGACCTCCAACATGTTACTTGGATTGACGGTAATATGTGCGCAGTATTTGGTGCAATTCTGTATAAGCTGCAACAGGAAAATAATTTAAGTTTTATGATTGATTTTAACCAAGTTAATTCAAAATGCAATGTACTTTTCCGCAATGGCTTCATCAATATGGATGGGGTTCAGCCTGTAGCAAATAATACCTCTACCACTTTGCCATTTAAAGCTTTTCGTCCTACAGAAAAAGATGAATTTATTAATTACCTGTATGAAGAGTTACTAATCCACGACGGTATGCCAAAATTCAATAATGAAACCCTTGGTAAGTTAACCGATGACCTGAGCGAACTGCTTAGTAATATCAACCTGCATTCGGAAACCCAGTACCCTTTTTTTGTATGCGGGCAATTCTATCCAAAGTCCCATAAAGTTGTATTTACTGTATGTGATTTAGGTGTCGGCTTTTTGCCCAAAATAATGGGAAAAACTAAAGGTGCTATTGACAACGCTAAAGACGCCATTTTATGGGCCGTTGAAGGAAATTCGACGAAAAAGGATACTGTAGGCGGTATCAATTTAAAAAGAATGAAAAAGTATTTTTTAGACAGCGGTGGTGCATTTCATATTGTTACAGGTGATGCATATTGGAGTACTGAAAATCTAAACACTCTTATATATCCGGATGGTGTAACAAATATGTCAAAGCCTTTTGTTGGAACGACGATTCATTTGGTTTTTAATAAAAAATCACTAACTTGAGCCTATTAAGTTATTTGAATTGGATGCAAAAATATTATCTTATCTTTGCACACCCCAATTTACAATGGCATTATTATTGTTCTACACTAACAAGCAAATACTTATCAAATATGAAAATTATAGTTTCTGACATCTTACATAGTCAAAACGCAGTGTTTCATGATGATGGTTTATCTGTTTTTTCAGAAGTTAAATCAGCCCTTGAAAAAGGCGATACTGATATTGAGGTATCTTTTGAGCATATAAAAGTTTGTACTACACAGTTTTTAAATGCTTGCTTTGGTAAACTTCTTCTGGCTTTCGGCGAAGAAACCGTCAAAAAAATGATTCACCCCGTCTTATATAATAGCGTAAATTCTTTTAGTGATAAATACGCTTTGGTATGGGAAAACTTCCAGGAAAAGAATAAATCTTTTATCGAAGAGGCATACGCATAAATGGCATACAATCTTATTGACTTAAATTTTAGCAGCGCTCCGAAAGACCGCTGCTATTTTTTTGACTCCAATATCTTATTACCTGTATTGGGACTACCATCAACAAATACCAACACCGACAGTTATTTAAGTTATTTTCGGTTAGTATACAAAAATTGCTTAGCCAAGCCTGAATTTAAAATATATACCTGTACTAATCAGCTCAGCGAGGTTTTTAATATTTTAATGGACTTTGAGTTTAAAAAGATGTATACCGAAGAGCAAAAGAAAATCCATTCCAGCCAAAAGAAATTTTTTAAAGAAATATTCAGACCATCTGATAACTATGCCAAAACATTTAAGCTCTATAAAGATGAGTTTTTAAATTATAAAGATGTATTTGAATTAACCGATATCGGCGGCCCGGGAGTAATTGACACAATTTTGGATTTTGACATCAAAAAACTCGATATGAACGACTTGTTTATCTTAAAAGCAGCCCAGAAAACAAATGCCATCCTGGTAAGCAACGACAACGACTTTTATGGACAGGACATCACGCATGCAACGTTTCTCCGATCTACTGTAACCAACTTTAAAAACTCGATTCAGCCCAAAAAGTAACATCTAAAGATTGTGAAATTCAAGCCATTTCTTCACTGTGGGCCGGAGGTTGGAAGTTCAATTGGTTACGGTTTCACATATTCTAAATATGGATTTAAAAAATAGAAATTGCAGAAATATTCTCCCCGTATTATTATTATCCTTCGGATCTTTATTAAAGGTTTAGGCAATTTCATAATTTAAGATGAACGTTCTAAGTTAATCTTTTTTCTTATGCACAAAGCCTTTTTTTAAAATTTCCCCCTCGCTATCTTCATTTCTTAATTATAACAAAAAAAACGATTTGTATTAAAAAAAATTTGTACGTTTACAATGGAGCAAGGGGCACCGCCCTAAGTTCAGACCTCAAATCTTATCCTTTATGAACCACACCATTCTCCCATCTCTTTCGATGGATTTTATTGAGGTATATCCTACCTGCCGCTTCAGCAACCGAACCAGTTTTAATCTTTTGTACGGTATATCAGCCAATACGCAGCACGCTGCTGAATTGATTGAATGTCGGCGATAATAATTGCTAAATTTAAACCTACAAGCCTAACCTTATGAAATCAATTCCCTGCAAATTGCTGCTGGTTGCTGTTTTGCCAATTGCTTTTGCTACGCTCTGTTACGGGCAGATCCCTAAATCCCCGGTTACCGTAAAAAGTCCAAATGTGGCCGCTTTGGGCCTATATGGAGAAGTCCCGGTATCGAATTTTACAGGTATACCCCAAATAGAGGTGCCACTCTATACGTTAAAGGAAAAAGAAATTACGCTACCTATATCTCTTTCGTATCATGCTTCAGGTTTCAGGCCGGATCAACACCCGGGTTGGGTAGGGAATGGCTGGAGTCTTCAGGCAGGCGGTGTGGTAACCAGGACCGTACAACATTTACCGGATGATGATGGAGAGTATTATTATGTCGATAATAAGGGGATAGGATTTGCATGGAGAGGAGGTATTTTATCGGATCCAGCCCAATGGAGTTCAGCTAACTTTTTGAAGGATAACATTTGTTCAGCAAATCCAACAAATTATGTGCTTGATTTTGAACCGGATGTGTTCAATTTTAATTTTCCCGGACTCTCAGGAAAGTTCTTTATGGACCATAACGGCATTTATCGCGTCGAAGGCCGTAAGGACATTAAAATTGAGTGGATAATTCCAAACCCGAATACCCCGTTATCTCCATTTATTCCGAATCACTTTAGCCCCCCGCAGGGCGCTTACTCACCCTATAGCGTACACGGCTTCCCGAATAGCTTTGCAGGATTTATTATCACCAATAGCAATGGCTACAAATATTATTTCGGGGGAGATGATACTTCAATCGAATACAGCATGGATTTTCTCCATCAAACAAAGAGTTATTTTATAGCAGATTCCTGGTATTTAACCAAGATTGTAGCTCCGGGGGGAAGTGAAGTCTCTTTTACTTATCAACGTGGGCCTTTTGTCAATCAAATGACCGAAAGCCTTTACCAAAAAAATGTCAAAGTGTCCGCCGCACAGCAGGATGGCGCATGGTACAACGTGTTTTCTTTAGGGACACCCACCTGTTATTCGTTTGTCAGCGGTGTACCACCGGAAGGCCTTTACGCCGGTAAATTAATATCTCCTGTATACCTGCAGCAGATCAATTCTGAGCAGGCGCAGATCAGTTTAAACATATCTTCCACTACAGAATTGAAGGTGCCTGGCTATGTGTATCCTCAAGGTGTGTCCAGTTCAACTCCTTCGTCTGATCCAACTAATCCTTACACCAGTGACGACTTTTACTATCTCAAACAAAACGGGCTAGTTAGTTATCCTGATGTTTTAAATAACCTGATTTGGAAAAAACTCGATAATATCACTGTTATTAAAAAAGAAAATTCCGCGCTGATAAAACAATTTAATTTAACCTACAGTCAAGATTCTTATCAACGGCTAACGTTATTAAACGTTCAGGAACAGTCTGCCACAGGTGAACAAATCAAGCCATATACTTTTTCCTACGACCGCTCTTATAACCTTCCTGGGTATTTTGTACATCAGAATGATCACTGGGGATTTTGGAACGGAAGAACTGCCGTTCCTTTTTATACACTTATGGACGGAACCACACAAGCAAATGCTGTAAACTATTACTATTTCAGGGAGCCCGACCCTACATACGCACTGGCTGGAACCTTAAATTCGATAGTTTATCCGACAGGCGGTGTAACGAGTTTTTACTACGAGCCCCATAGCTATTCAGCCCAATTAGACCTGTTAAGATGGAATCCGCTTATTTATACATCAGAAATATTAGCCGGCGGCATCCGCATTAGAAAAATTGTAAGCAGGGACTGGAACACTCCTGAAAAGGCAGTTACGAAAGAGTATTTCTATATCAAAAATTTTAATCCGGCTTCGGGTTTTACAGGCGGTTCCAGCGGTGTACTAGGGGGTAAAGCCCAGTATTACTGGCCGAATTATACGATCACAGATCTAAATAATAACCAGGTATATACGTCTTCTGTCTTTTCGTTTCAATCGGTATTGCCGGCAAGTGAGAACAGTATGGGAGCCCATATCGGCTATAGTGAGGTCGTGGAAAAAAATTCGGATGGCAGTGCAACACAATTTAAGTATACCAATTTTGATAATGGACATATGGATGAAGCGCCGGTAACAAATTTACAGGCAGCGCAAACACCGTTCGTTCCTTATAATTCAAAAGAGTTTGAAAGAGGTAAACTTTTGGCTGAAAACAGTTATAATGCTGCGGGCAAACTGGTGCAATCCATCAGTTATGATAATTATATATCCTTACCTTCAGAACCGGTGAGGGCGGTAAAAGCAAACGTATACCCTTTTTGCGAGCCCTGGATGGCGGGAAGGGAGATCAAGGAAGCAACTGCTTATGTGCATTACACTTATCCTTATGTTTTAAGTCAAAAGACGACCACAATTTTTGATCTTAACGGATTAAACCCGTCGACATCGGTTGAAAATTATGGTTATGAAAATGTATACGGCCTGCAAACGCAAAGAACGGTTACGGATAGCAGGGGGCGGTTAACCACAACAAGCTTTCGCTATCCTTTTGACGCTTTGCCCGCAACACCCGTCGCCAATGTCGGTTTAAATACCCCTGTGTCCTATATGGCAAAACGGAATATGGTCGCCACGCCTTTGGAGCAGCTTGTCTCCAAAACGATCGACGGAAAGGTAAGCGTTATTACGGGTAATCTTTCCACGTTTAAGGCGGTTAATATTACCAAGGCTTCCGGTGCTGCTGACGTAGCAATTGTTCCGGCTGCTGAATATAAATTAGAGGTTGTCCAACCTTTACAAAAGAGCCTTTATCAAAATTATGCCACCGTTAATGCCAGTGGAAGTGAACAGGAACAGATTGATTCACGAATGATCAAGCGACTGGATTACGCACTCTACGATAGCAGGGGTAATATCAGTACACTAAATGACAACCCTTTAGCTGGCGCCCTCGCTCACAACACTTCCTGGAAATGGGCATATAATCAGAATTATCCTGTAGCAAAAGTCGCTAACGCTGGACAAACAGAGTTTTTATACGAAAGTTTTGAGGAAAGCACCGCTACAGGTACCACTGTTGGTCCGGCGCATACCGGCGGGAAATATTCAACGAATCCGGCCATCGTATGGGCAAAGCCGAACGGAAGAAATTACCTGATTAGCTATTGGTTCAAGAGCGGAAGCGGTGCCTGGACTTTTTCGGGTGAAAAAAATTATACTCCTGCGCAGGGTACCAATACCTATCAGCTGACTGGCGGGACAGCTTTTGACGATGTCCGTATTTACCCTTCCGATGCCACAATGGATACCTATGCTTATAGCCCCCTGGAAGGCATGACAAGCTCCACGGATACGAAAGGCAAAAGTGCATTTTTTGAATATGACGGCTTTCAAAGATTAAGATATATTAAAGACGACAACAAGGACATTGTAAAAAGCTACCAGTATAATTTTGGCATCCCAACTTTTTTTAACGACGCGCGCTCAAGGAGTTTTCAAAAGGATTGCGGACCCGGCTTTATCGGTACCTATGCTACTTACGAAGTACCGGCCAACAGGTATACGTCTCATTTGTCACCTGCGGATGCTAACCAACAGGCAGAAAACGACATTCTCGCAAACGGTCAGAATTTCGCTAATACTTCGCCTCTGGCGGCCTGTATACAATTGATCACCTTTAGCTTTAGTAACCAGTCAGGAACGCCCTACACAATATATTTTTCTTCAAACAGCGGTTCCGGACCTTACACGTTTACCAGTTCTTCTTCGCCGATCAAACTTCCGGCCGGAACTTATTATTTGGATGTTTATCCGCCTTCAGGTCCATATACTGTCCGTTCCATAATCTTAGGGTCGCGTGCAACGGTATCAGCACCAAGAACGACCTTTAATAACGTCAATATTTCAGCGGGAAGTTCAGATTTAAACCTTACAGTCAGATAACAAAAAAGAGTAGAAATGAAAAATATTTTTGACAGTTTTATTATTGCCCCTATTTTACGCTGTTATGGGCAAACTCAGGTGCAGGTGATGACCACTGGGAGTAATCCCATCAATACAGCCAACCCCTATGCGGCCGACGTTGTGATCGGAAGTGACAAGGGCACACGTCATGATGCCAGTATGATGTGGTGGTCAAGTGGAAGTGCAGACCGCATATCGCTGACCAATGACACCTTTTATCTTTCCCAGTGGAATACGGTAAATCCAAACATCGCTTTGGGCGGCGCAGTAGGTTACTCCAGTTTTTTTCTGGGAAACCGTCAAAATAACTTTATTCAGTATCAAGCACACAGATTACCATTACCAAGGCCAATAAAACAATAACCACAAACCTTACACATGTTAGTTAATCATATTTATAACATTCGCATAATAAGGCTGCTGGTAGCTTTGTTTTTAATATTTGCCTCAATTAGCCTACGCGCCCAAACGCAGGTAACGTCACCGATGACGACAACACCTGCTGCGGGGGACTATTTCAGTTATACGGGAATAACATTAAGCCCAGAATTTAGCTTTACGGCAGGGGCCGGTCAAAGCTTCCGCGCATACATTGCCAACGCCGATTGTCAGCCGCTGGTTACCACTGCAAGCGCAAACCAAAACTATATCATGACCTCTGTGCCGAGACAACCGGGGATCAATCCATTAGCTACAGGTTTATCCACCTGCGATATGATGCGGACGGTACAATATTTTGACGGACTGGGCCGCCCGTTACAAACGGTTCAGGTACAAGGCTCGCCATTAGGAAAGGACATTGTACTGCCGGTAATTTATGACCAGTTTGGCAGGGAAGCGGTAAAATACCTGCCATATGCCTCTTCGGGTAATGATGGCAGTTATAAAGCGACAGCTGTTTCTGACCAGCTCAACTTTTACCACCCAACAGGTACAGCCTATACCACAACACAGTTGGCAGGAGGAATAGCCCATATCCCCACACCTTATGCCCAAACCGGTTTTGAGGCGTCCCCGTTAAACAGGGTGTTGGAGCAAGGTGCCGCCGGTGATGCCTGGCAGTTAACCGGAACGGTTAACCCAAGCGGGGTAAGCAGCGGCCACACCGTAAAAATAGATTATACTACCAATAACACCACCGCATTATCCACCCCCGCAACCAGTTATTATGCGGCGCTGTATACGATCAGCGCGATCAGTGCTACAGACCAAAAACGTACGCTTACCCTGGGCAACGGAACAACAAATGCATACAACGCCGGGGAACTACATGTAACAGTTAGTAAAGATGAGAACTGGACAAGCACAAACGGCAAAGCCGGTACAACGGAGGAGTACAAGGACAAAGAAGGGCGTGTAGTGCTTAAACGCACGTTTAACCTGCCATCCGGCTCATCTACCATAGAAGTACTATCTACCTACTATGTGTATGACGACCTTGGCAACCTGGCCTACGTGCTGCCGCCCAAAAGCAATGCCGACAATGCGCTGCCTACGCAAACTACGCTTGATGCACTTTGCTACCAGTACCGTTACGATGAGCGCAACCGGCTGACGCAGAAAAGGCTTCCGGGGAAGGGCTGGGAGTTTATAGTATATAACGCTTTGGATCAGGTGGTAGCCACGCAGGATGCCAACCAGCGTAACAAAATAGCACCTGAATGGGTGGTAAACCATTATGACGCGATGGGCAGGGTGGTAGTAACAGGTATTTATAATTATGGCACTACAGGGGCAGATGTACGGGCTACCGTACAGGGACAGGCAACCGCTAATACCACGCTATGGGAAACACCTACGGGCACACCTCTTAATTACGGTTATACCACGGCAAGCTTCCCAACGGCTATAAATACTATACTGACGGTGAACTACTACGATAATTACACATTTGCAGGCACGAACCCGTATGCATACGCTGCAGGCAGCAGCATGACCACGGGCCTGCCTACCGGCAGCCTTACCAATGTGCTGGGGACAACTAATATGCTGTGGAGTGTAACCTACTATGATGATAAAGGGCGAAGCATCGAAACCTTTAAGCAGCATTACCTGCGTGGAGGAACAGCCAGTTTGTCAAACTATGATGAAACGACGGTTCCTGCTAACGGTTATAACTTCAACAATCAGCTGACGGCGAGCACCCGCAAACATTATACCACTGCCTCAACGACCACTCCGCAGCTAACGATAGTAAACACGTACGATTACGACCATATGGGCCGAAAGGTTAACACCTTTGAGAAGATCAACACGGGGGCTAACATCTTACTAGCCAGGAACGACTATAACGAGATCGGGCAGTTAATGACCAAACACCTGCACGGTGCAACAGGTGCGGCACCTTTCCTGCAGGATATTGACTACGCTTACAACGAGCGTGGCTGGCTGAGTAAGATCAACGATCCGGCTAAAGCCCCTGCAACAAACAAATTATTCGCAGAACAGCTGAATTATAACACACCGCAGTACGGGTCAGTGGCGCAGTATAACGGTAATATAGCAGAGCAGGCGTACCAGGTTTATAACTCACCGACCATCGGCACCCAAACGGTTAAGTACGTATATGACCAGCTCAACCGGCTGACTGACGGTACCAGCAGCACCGGCTACAGCGAAACAGGCATCGGTTATGACCTTTCAGGTAATATCCAAACATTGACAAGGGCAACGGCCCCTAATGCAGCGAGCCTGGGGTACACCTATAGCGGCAACCAGCTGACAACGGTAAACAATAGCGGGGCCGCCTTCCGCAGCTACGGGTATGACCCGAACGGCAACGCGACGAGCGACGGACAGGGCAATGCGATCACCTACAATATGTTTAACCTTCCACAGGCGGTAACATCCAAAGGCCTGGCGTATACCTACGATGCCGGTGGCAATAAGCTCAGAAAGGTAAGCGCAACAATAGTAACCGAATATATCGGCGGCATACAATATGCAGGTACAGTTATCGACTTTATACAGACAGAAGAAGGCAGGGCGATCAATTCGGCAGGCAGTTACAAGTACGAATACACAATTACTGACCACCTGGGCAACAGCCGGGTAACGTTTGACCAGACAAGTCCCAAAGTAGGCGAGGACGATTATTATCCTTTCGGGTTGAATGTTCACCGGGGACCTTTTGTCAGCCCTAAAAATAATTACCTTTACAATAAAAAGGAGCTACAGGAAGAGTTAAGCCAATATGATTATGGTGCGCGCTTTTATGATCCGGTGATAGGAAGGATGAACTCTATTGATCCTCATGCAAGTAGTTATGTTTCATGGTCGCCTTACAGCTATGTGGCCGATAATCCTATTACTTCTATTGATCCTGATGGTAGAGACCTTATCGTTTTAAGTGCACCTGACCATGTTTATGGCTTAGGACACGCTGCCGTACTAATAGGAAATGATAAGACAGGATATAACTATTACTCTAAAAATGGAACTACTGAGGGTGGAGGAGCTTCAGGCGCATCGAATAAAGGCCCTGTATCTGGACGTCATTATGCTTCATTAAAAGAGTTTGAGGCAAGTGCCGATAATAAAAAAGACGGCCCATATAAAACTGCCTATGACATTAAAACAGATGAAGCAACTGATAAAAAGATGGAAGCGGCAGCAGCCGCTTCTGTAAAAGCCGACTATGATGTTTTGTTAAAAAGCTGCATTGATGTGGCCTCTGATGCCTTAAAAGCAGCGCAAAAAGATCCCGGCACGACAAATTTGCCATGGTGGTTGTTTCCTACTGCTCAGGATAAAGCAGAGTTAACCCCCGTACCGAACACCAGGTTCAAAAATATAATGCAAAACAATCCTGGGGGCATCTTTATAGTTTTGCCACAACCTAAAAAAGAAAGGACGGGAACTGTTACGGTTGATCCCGCAGAAATTACGCACACTGTTATACCGGACAAAAAACCTTAAATATGAAATTGCAAAAGACAACGCTAATCGGATTATTAATACTGATATTATTGCTAAGTGTTATTGCTGCTCACTTTTTACCACCGGTGGGGCTGCTGTCAACTCCAGTTATAATATCACTAATGACCGGACTAATTATATTTACAGATAATGATTTCAGCATATTTGTAAAATCACTTTTTGCTTATTTGTTTATAGGGCTGAATGATATTGGCTTTAAACTTTTTGCTGGGGGCATACATGATACAGAGGGGTTGGGCTGGGTCCACCTACTACTATTTGTCGGATTAGTGCCCTGTTTTATCATGTTGGTTATAGGTGCTCTTCGAGATACAAAATCTACCAATTGGGTTAAAATAATCAGTATCCTGATATTCCTATTGCTGGTTTATATTCACTTTCAAGTGTTTAAAACATTAGGAGTTCAAGCGAGTTAGTTTGCTCAATAAGTGCTATTACAGAGCCTGGCCGAGTGCCGGGCTTTGTTGTTTAAAGCGCGTAAGTCTTACGAGCTTTAGCATCCCTAAGCAAGCCATCGAGCGCATATAGAATGCTATCCCTGTCAGGTTCGGCAAGTGAGTTTAATTCGTTAAGGCGTTTAAGCATAGCCGGGTCTTTCAATACGTTCAAATCATCGTTTTCTCCCAATAAATGCCCTACAGTAGTATCAAGTAGTTTGGCCATGTTACGGGCTACCTCAATAGATGGCTTTGTTTCATCCCGCTCATATTTGCCAATGACTGTATAAGAAGTATGCATCAACTTGGCAAGGTCTTGCTGCGAAAGACCTTTGGCATCCCTGCATTCCCTTAATCTTTTACCAAATGTATCCATATTGTTATTTACAGCAGTTTTTACCTATACATACAAATATACGCAACTAAAGACTACTATAAAATCCCGTCAATGGTGCTAAAACACTTCAAACGATTATCTTAGGCATATCACGCGGGCTGCTCGGCTCAAAGTTGAGGATGCGCAGCCATTGGCTAAAGCCTGCCTGCAGGCGGATATAGAGCGGATTATATAGGCAGGAGCATTTGAAAAAGTACCTGGAATACCTGCACGAGCGGCCAAGCAAAACCGCCGCCGGTGCGATCAGCCTGAACTATATCCGCAAGCACTTACAGGTGATCCGCAAGTTCAGCCGCTACCTGACGGAGAGCGGGCAGGAAAGCTTTACGGTTAAACAGCGTATCAAAGGCAAAAGTTCCAACGTGAAGTGTATCCTTAGCCTTGCCGAGATCAGCAGTTTATACGAAGCCGTAAAAGATGATACGTTAGGCTTGCGGGATAAAGCGATACTGGCTTTGTATTACGGTTGCGGCCTGCGTAAAAACGAGGGTGCCAATATCAATGTTAAAGACATCCTGTTAGATAAAGAACTGGTTTACGTGCGCAAAGGCAAGGGCTACAAAGAGCGTTACGTGCCGCTGGCAGGTACGGCCAAAGCCGATTTGGAGAACTATATCCTTTATGGCCGCCCGCTTTTAGCCACGGATAAAAAAGAGGATGCTTTATTATTAAGCGTTAACGGCACACGGTTAAGCGGCCACATGGCTTATGAGCGGCTGCAAAAGTTAAAAGCTGTTGCCAAAATAAAAAAGCCCGCAGGCTTGCATACGCTACGCCACAGCATTGCCAGCCATTTGCTGCATTCAGGCATGGCCATAGAGCAGATCCAACGCTTTTTAGGGCATAGCAGCATGGAAAGTACGCAGATCTACACCCACTTAAAGCATGAACAAATATAAGTTCGCCCCCGCTATACTGGCAGCTTTGGAACCTTTTAAAGCTTATTTGCAGCAGGAACATTATGGCAAAGGCTATATCCGTCAGCATAAAAACTATGCGGGCATATTCCTGGAATGGATAGAGAAAGAAAGCCTTGCAGCCGAACAAGTTACCCATGCAGATGTATTGGAGTTTGCCGATCAGCTTAAACAAAACGGCGACAGCATCCGGCTGATCAACCGGGTGATGCTTGCCGTAAGGTATTACTTCAACTACCTGCAACAGGCGGGACAGGCAGCTTATAACCCCGCAGCCGGTATTATCCTCAAAGGCACGATCAGGCACATTCCGCATGACCTGTTAACGCCAGCCGAACTGGAAACGCTTTACGAAAGTTACCCTGTAAAAGATGAACGAACCCACCGTAATAAGGTAATTATTGGCTTGTTAGTTTACCAGGCATTGACGCGGGATGAACTGGAAACCCTGCGCCCTGAACATCTGAAATTGAGGGAGGGAAAAATACATATCCCGTCCACCGGCAAGCTGAACAGTCGGGAACTTGGTTTGCAACCTCACCAGATCTTAGACTTGCAGGAATATATATTGGTGGTTCGGCCTAAGATACTGGCTGACCGTATGGCCAAACGTTCCGGCAGGAAGCCGGACAAGTACAAAGCGGTGAAAGATATACACCGGCTTTTTGTTACCATGAACGGACAGGAAACGCTAAAAGCCAGCCTGTTGCACCTTAATTACGCTTTGCGAAAGATCAACCCGAAGTATAAACACGGGATGCCGATCAGGCAAAGTGTAATAACGGAATGGCTGAAAGAAAAGAACCTGCGGACGGTGCAATACATGGCAGGCCACCGCTATATCAGCAGCACCGAGCGCTATAAAACCAATAACCTCGAAGACCTGAAAGATGCGCTTAATAAGCATCATCCGCTAACCCTTTCCTGATCATCAGGGGTTCAGGTGAGCTTCTGTTAAGCAACCAAAAGCGGGAGAAGGCAGGGCTGTCAAGGGAACGTGGAATAAATGGACTTGTGCGTGAATGGCCCAGCGGGTTTATGCCGCGAAAGTCCCTTTACTGCCCTGGCTTCGGAGACTACCTTTGCTGTAACAGATGATCAACCAACACACGGCCTTGCAAATGAAAAACTAACGCTTATCTTTAACCTAACGAACGTTCTTTATGGCACCGAAAAAGTGCAAAACGGAAAACAGCCAAAAACGTAAAACTTTATGGTAGCCAATACGATTACGGCGCAAGGTTCTATGATCCGGTGATTGGGAGGTGGACAAGTGTAGACCCGCTGGCAGAGAAGATGCGTAGATGGTCGCCGTATAATTACGGCTTCAATAATCCAATGCGGTTTATTGATCCTGACGGAATGGGGCCAGATGATCCTTGGTACATAGCTTGGCCAAAAGCAGCAGCAGGTTGGGTAACTAGTACTATTTCAGATACATACAATAACGTAAAGGAATATGCTCAGAATGAAATTGACCACATGATGAATCGGGGAGGTAGGTATGATGACGCCATCAGATCAGGCGGTAATCCAAATGATGTTAATACTGAGTATCAAGAACGTAAAGCAGTTGCAACTGTAAAATTAGCAGGAACAGCAGTAGATTGGGTGGGGATTAGTGTCATGGGTGCAGAGGCGTCAATCGCGGGTATGTTAGAGAAATCTTCAACAAAATTAATTCGTGGTATAGATTTCAAAAGTTTATCAAAAGATGAGGTTAAATCAATAGCTTCAGCATCTAAAAACATTTCAGAACATCAACTTAAATTAAACGAATATATATAAAATCCGATGAAAGGTGACAATGCAAATGTTCTTAAAGGTGCTAAAGACGATGCAACAAGAGTGAAAATTTATCAAGGCAGAATCAAGAAACTTGAGAAAGAGATAACGAAGTTTCAAGATAACATAAGAAAAATAATTGAGCCTGTAACTAATAAGCCATAATATGACCACAGTAAATATTGATGATCTTCAAAAAGCCATATCTCTGTTGCTGATGAAGCTAAAGGAAAGAAAAGGTATGACTATTGAGTTGAAAAACGATTATTATTGGGATATTGATTCTAATGAATTATATAATCTATATGAGCAACCGAAAGATTTTGCGCTCGGACAATTAAGTTTTGACTGGGAGCATATAGAAAAAGCAAGCCCCGATGAGTTAATTCCTTATGATTTCGAAAAAGTGTCATGTATTTTAAAGGCTTTGAGTAATGAATACCCAATAGCGTTTTAAACATAAGCCTGAAGTTGCATAGGGTAACAACATCTTATAAATTGTTACCAAAAATCTTTTGATAAATGGTAAACTATAAACGAGAAAGCCCCTGTTAAGGGGCTTTTGTTATTTAATGGGCGTACGCCTTACCTGTTTTGGCGTCCCTGATAATGGCAGCTTTCTTTCGTTCAGACGACATGGCGTTACCGTTAGTGCTTGTATTAATAGCCGGATTTGTAATGGTGCTCTTCCTTCAAGGTGTAGGCAAATACCTTCTTGTGCATCCTAAAAGCTTTGCAGTAATTTTTATACTGTCCGCAATTGGTTTATTCTTTAGCAGCAGACGCCAATTCAAAGGACTCTTGAACATAACGTATGCGTTGTCTTTGTTTTTACTACCGCTATTATTAATAACAGTAACGGTCATAGCAACCGCAGTTGATAACAAGGGTGAATTGAATTTATCTGTCTATTCGTCGGTAATGCAAAATCGGAACCTGTTGATTAATTCGCTAATTATCCTCTTGGTATTTTATCCTTGGTATGCAATGACGAGCTTGTACAGATTTTCAATTTTACCGGATAAATAAGCCGGTATTCAAGAACTTTCGGAATGACCGTATAGCAGAAGATTTAGCATAAACTTCGTGCATGCGTATATAACCCATTCACAATAACATTTGTCATTGAGGATGTTATAATAGCAGTCTTGCAATTATCGCCATGAGATGGCTTTAATTATAATATCGAAAAGCCAAATTATATTATAAATCGCGTTTAGATTGTGATTATCAACCCTGTCGGAATATCAAATTGATGTCTAATTTGCATAAATTTGATTACCTGAAAGTTTCCCCAACTTAGTTGGCAGCAATAGTAGTGCTTAGGAAAAAAGAATTTCGGCGGCAAACACTTTAGCAATAAACATCCGCATACAGCAAGTCTACGTTATACAAACTTTACGACTTCTTTGTGATTGTGTACAAAATAGGTATCTAAAGCTGTAATGATACCCTGCAAATTTAAACCATATGATTAGGCTTGAATCTAATTGGGTTTCGCTTATATGAACGCAGGGAGTACGTACCAGTTAATATCACACAGTTCTTATCTAAGTCAGATCATTAGCCCAACAGGAAGCAAGATTACATTTAAATACAAAGACAAGTCACAAGTTCCCAAGACGTTGTCTCAGCAAGGCCTTTCCCAAATATGGGCTGTTGACGATTCACCTAACAAACTAAAAAGTGGTGGACAGATTACACCGTCCGCCTTAATGGAAAATGTGTATATAGATCAAATTGACTTTGCTAATGGGTATGCGAAATTTATTTATAGTACTAGAGAAGATATAAACGGTTATAAATTAGATGCTATTAAAGTATATAAAATAGGACACGACAATCCTTTTAAAACCTTGACCTTTAACTATGAGTATTTTGCTTACACTAACAGTTATGGGGACTATATTACAGATATCCAACAAATGGACGTGGATGTAAGCCTCCTTAACGGCCCCCCCGAGGAATATAGAAAGAAAAGACTAAAACTATTGTCGGTTCAGGATAGTGATAATCCGCCATATCGGTTTACTTATGATGCCACACCCTTGCCGCATAAAACCTCTTGTGCACAGGATGTATGGGGCTATTTTAATGGGAAAAATAATAAGTCCTTAATTCCGAACTATAACTTATTAGGATATCTTGACAAACAAGTGCCTATTGAATAAAGAAAGGTTCATAATCAAGTCTATTGATAAAAAACTCAGGATAGTTACTGTAAAACGCCGTGGTAAAGGACTGTTTACTGACTAACTTATGAGTAAGATAAGTGTCGTAGACGGTGTATAGAGTTAAAAAAATGAGCATTTTTGATAACGCTATATAAGACTTCAAGTATTTTGATAGTAGAACTAATACAATAATTACGATAAAGTTTATAAGTTGCATTTAAAGCTTGAGGGCAATCAAACTTAAAGTGTATTAGTTAAGGTGCGGAGTTTAGCCCATTCCCAACTAAAAGAGACTTACGCATTAGACAATGCGGCCAGATGAAAACGGAATAACGTTCCCTTTAAGCGAATTTGATCAGCTCGGCATGAATTTTAGGTCTGGTCAAAAGAGGCATTCTTAATATAAAGTTTCAATTAGATTATTATGTTGTCTATCTCTGTGTTATACCAGTACCGAGAATCTATGGATAAAGTTGGGGATCGTTTATTATTCCTAAAGGCCTTCAGCATGCATAATTATTTGGTGGATGCACAGTCCAAACATAAAACCTACGCACTACAACTTTAATTAAATAACGATTTTTCGAATTTTATTTGCCGTACAACCTTTTATTCATCTATTGCAAATTATTGCTCATCTGGAACAACGGTAAATACAAAGCGATCAGGATTACCGCAACGATCGCCCCAAGAAAAATGATGATCAAAGGTTGCATGGCGTTACTTAACGTGGAGGTTTTGTACTCTACTTCCGTGATATACTGGTCGGCTACCCAGCCAAAAAAGTGGTCGAGTTTATTGGTTTCTTCGCCTACTTTGATTAACTGGATCATTTTAGGCGGATAGATCCGAAAACCTTTTAGGCTTTCATGAAGGGATGCGCCATGCAAAACGCTTTCTTCTACCTGCTCCAACGAAACCTGGATGGGATAATATCCGATCATCTGCCGGCAAAGTGCTATCGCGCGTAACAGGGGTAGTTTTGCATTGATCAGCAGCCGCATCGAATTCGCAAAGCGTGCGAGGTAAACCTTTTGAACCAGATTGCCCACCAGCGGCAGCTTTAGCAGCATTCTTGAAGATAATTTACGAAAAGTCAGGGTGTTTTTAACTCTATAATACATGGTGAATAGGATAGCCAGAATTATCAGGAAAGGTAAGAAGCCGGTTTGAACAGCTTCAGAAAATGCAATAATCCTTTGGGTGATCCAAGGCAGTTCCCCGCCGAAGCGTTTAAAAATATCTCCGAACATCGGCACCACAAAATGGATCATAAACAGCAGCAACCCCATCGATGCACTTAATACGATGACCGGGTAGGTTAGGGAAGAAATGATTGTACGCCGCTGTTTGATTTTGTTCTTAAAAAAAGCCGCCAGATCAAGAAGTACCTCGGTTAATTTGCCTGTTTCCTCGCCGATCTGTAAACTGTAAATTTCGTAAAGCGAAAATTTTCCGGTCTTACCTAAAGCATCCGAAAATGCCGCACCCTCCAGTACAGCGCTCCGGACCGTCTCAAATAACAACTTATCCTTTTCCTTACGTTGATCCGCGGTGACCAGTTCAATCGCGCTGCTAAAGTCGATGCCTGCCATCAATAACGAACCAAGCTCCAGGTAAAGAAATTCTTTTTTCTGGTCCGGCAGACCATTTCCTCCCAATGTGATTTCCCTATTGAAAAAAGCACTGATCCGGTTGCCCATGTCCTGCTCATTTGATCTGGCCGGCTTCTTTTTCTCGTATCCGCTGAGGTCTATTAATGGCATATTAATTATTAAAGAGTTCTTCCGAACTGTAAAATTTACGATAGCTAAATGGTATGGTGTCTTTACGGAGTAACAATTGAAAAAAAAGCCGGTCAACCAAGCTGTCCGCGGACGAGGTCGTCAAAAGCTTATTCTCGAACGTCATTTCTAAATTCTGGATTTCCACATGGAAAGTGTCCGAACGGGCGCTTCTGCGTAGCATGTAGTCATTCCGGAATTCATAGAAGATTGAATCCTGCCCGTATATCACCAAGCCGTCAGGTCTTGTGCAAACACGGCGACTGCGCGCAAAGTCCCGTTGCAGCGTTTTGCTCAGTTGGATGATAATGCTTGTCTCTCCGTTCTTTTTTTCAAAAGCCAGGTAAGATCGGTACACGATCACATAAGCGGTAAAAGCAAGACCGATAAGCAGGGCTGATACCATCATAGTGATCACCATCTCCAGGATGGTAAACGCGGCTAATTTAACGTTACTCCGCATGATCCTTGATAATCTGATGTAATTCTGCCAGTTTTCTTCCTTTACGGTCAACCGCAATCAGGTTTACCTGAACTAAACCGGTATGACCGGCTAAGGGAAGAATTACCTGCCTAACCTCTATATCCCCTGAATTAAAAGTTAAATCATCACACCTTGTCGAGGCTACTGTCTTTTCCATCTGCTCTTTCAATAAAGCTGCTGCACGAATTTGGGTAACCGACACGGAACCTTTTAGCACATTGGCTAATATGACCATGGCCGTACTAAAGACCACCACTATAATCACCATGGCCACTACGGTCTCCAAGATGCTGGAGGCTATCAGTTTAGTGTTCAAAATTAATTGTTTTCCAGCCATTGCAATACTTTTTGCTCCGGTCCGCTTGCTGGTAGCACCGGGCTGGTTAAGTAATCTTTCGATAAATCCGTCGAACGGACACTCAGGTTAATCAGGTAATTTTCATAAGTGCTATACGCACTTTGATAAAGAAATCTTTTAGTGCTTAGACTGCCTTTTACTTGGACACTGTCCTGTAACAGTAAATTTCCCGGAGAGTAAACCTCCCCGCGCAACAAAACCTTTTTATTAAGGGCAATCATCGGCTTAAGTTCGTTATCCTGCTGCTCAAAAACAAACACCAATCCGTTCATTTCAGAACCGGAGCCAATCCGGATCAACGCATGACTGTTTTCCTTGGATTGCTGAAACCGAACGAGGCCCAAAACGGATGGGTACATAAAGTGGCAGTTCATGCCTGTCGAAATCGAGTCCCTTGCAAAAAATTGCCCGTTCCCTGAAAAGCCGGGGCGAAAGATCATCGCCGGAGCATCAATTATGATGTTTTTACAGTGAAAAGAGCTGTCAATGACCAAGGTAGTATCTGAGTGTATATGAACGTTGCCCGTAAGATTGAGGTTGGACAATGTAAATGCTTTTTTGCCTAGGTTGATGACCAGCGTTTTTTGTAGATACGACCTAAAGATTCTCTTTTTAACAAATACATCAAGAGTCCCGGCCTCTGCTGCCAATTGTGCATGCAAGTGGTCAAGTAGGGTGATCTTTAGTGGCGGTAACTTCTTTTCGCTGTCGTAAATATGGCCGTTGACAAACTTACGGTCACCGGTATAAGCCCTATTATCTACGAATGCTGCCCGGATACCGGATTTAGGCAAAAAAGCATTGCCGGCAATTTCTGTTTGACCGCTCACAGAAAGCGGGCGGTCCTCATCTGCCAGGTGAACCGACGACCATTTAGTAGAATCCAGCTGGTTGGCAATCATCAGGACTTTATAAAGAGTGTCTTTTTGGATGATGGCTTTAGCGATGCCAACGGTAAAAATGCCCCAGGTCTTTTTCTCCAGCAGTACCGAATCGTTGCCAAGTCCAAAAAGGTCCATTCTTCGTCCGGTGTAAACGCTGTCCCCCCCGGTAAGCAAAAGATTAATACCGGAATTCAGATTGTTTTCCAAACGCTCACTCCTGGTTTCAATCTGTGCCTGCATACGGAAAAAATAGGCTGCCGTGATCATAGTCACACAAAAAATGGCAATAACCAGTGCCATGATTACCACAATATACAACGCTGACGCCGCCATCTTTTTGTAAAAAAACAACCGAGGGATCATAGCGCTTTTGAATCTGCCTTTTTCTTCCTGCGGAACAGGTTGAGTTTTTTCCACAAAGACACTGGTTGCGTGATTATCCCATTTTTATAATAACTGGTTACGACGGAATCCCTGGTGACATACCGTTTAAAGTGCCCGTTCAATAAGCCTTTATAATAGCTGCCTGAACTTAAGATTACACCAGTGCTGTCAAAAGTTTGAAATGGTCCGTTTTGGATCCCCTTCTGCCAGATAGTAACCTCGGTCAGCAAGCCGGATAAATTCCATTTTTTCCAAATCCCATCTTGCAGGCCTTTGCTGAATGCCCCTTCTTCCATCAAATTTTTGTTCGAATAATAGGACCTGTACAAACCATTCAGCAATTTTCCGCTGTAGCCACCTTGCGTATGCAGGATCCTTCCACCGCTGTACCAAAAGTAGATCCTACCCGGTACCGCGTTAGGTAGACTGCCGAGAGGGATGGTTTCAAACAGCAGCGTTCGATCTTCCTCATTTAGGCGCACCCGGTTAATCCCATAATCAGGAATATGCTGTGCCGCTGCCAAAGTGCAGCTGAACATAAAAGCTAAAAATAAAGTTCTTCTCATATGATGACTAGCTTCGCTTGATAAAATGGACCTTGTTTTTGTAAATAATTTTAATGGAATCCCCCATGTTGCGTACCATCTTGATGCCTTCTGCACGCTCACCGTCTGCCACCATGGTGCTTTTGCCATTGATGCTCAACACCGAAATCGTTTTTTTCGATGAAGGGTTGTTGATAAATCCCGAATATTTAATATTGCTCAGATCCTCGGTCACCTTAAGTAAATTCCTGGTCTCAGGCATTAATGATCTTACAGGTTTCCTGGAGGTGTCCTTTACTGTTTTCACCGACCCAACATGAAATGGATCCCGGTAATTTAACGCAAGATGTGCGGTGTCCTTCATTACTGCATAATCATTGAATGGTGGATTTTTGCCGGTCAACTTAACTTGTGGAAGATCCGGCTCATCTTCATTTAGTCCGCTGATGATTCCTTTTATACTATTTGCCCATATGCCAACTACTACAATTCCCAAGACAATATTGATAATTACTTTCTTACTCATCACTGCTGGATAATGAAGTGCCTGACTAAGCTTTTTAGGCCTTCGTTCCCTGCGGCGTCGATTGCGGCGACCTGCCAGTATACCTTTTCATTAGCTGTTCCTGACTTAAAACCGTAACTTAAAGTATTGGTTAACGTGAGCGGGAAGTTCTCATCGTAGTTGGATGCGGAGTCAGACTTCAGTGCATAAACTTTATATTTAACTGCACCCTTCACGGCCGTCCACTGCAGTGTTACCGGTCTGCTTACTGTGCTTCCGCTAAGGGGTGCCGACAGAGTCACTGTTTCAGGTGGCGTATGATCGTAAACAACCTGGTTGACCTGGGACCACCTGGCTTGAGCAGTATCGTTTTCTGCACGGACCCGCCATTGAAAAGTTTGGTCTTTTGAAAAAGTATAAACGATCTGTTGCCCTGGTAAACTAACGTCGTAAAGAATGGCACCCTCATTAACAAAATTATTGGTGTCTAACTGAAAATGATATTTTGTTGCCCCAAAAAGGCTGCCCCATACAAAGGTTGCAGCGGAGATGTTGGTAACCGTGATATTGGCCGGCGAAACCAGCTGTACGGCCTGTTGTTTAATGGACGACTGCAAAACGCCAAAGCTAATCGGCGCACTGAATTCTGTTTGCGAACTGCCGTTTAATCCTCGGACCCGCCATTGGTAATCTCCAGGATCAAGGTTAATAGAAAATGAATTCTTTGCAACAACCGTATCGAGGAGCAAATTGCCCGGCGCGTCAAAGTCGGGGGTCACCACCTGTAATTGATAAAAACCAGCATCCTCCACTTCGTCCCACCAAAAGTTAAGCGTGTATTTGGGACTTTGATAGTTCGAAGCTGGCGAGCGTGGCCGGATAACACGCTTATTTAAAGACGGCTCAATGAAATCTTTACAGGAACTGAGCCCTAAAAAAGAAAAACAAAACAGTGTGAATAAAAGGCGTTGGGTGACATTTTTCATGCAGCACTAAAGTAATGTTTATCTGTTAAAGTCCAGCCAATAAATCAAACGTACTCAATAAAAGCGGTTAATATGAGGTATTATAATTAATGCCATCATTATTGAATGCCTGAATATGTTTTATAATTTCTAAATCGATTTGTGAGTTTCGCGGTTGAGAGTGACTTGTGTTGTGTGCTTTTTTATCCAATATCTAATATTTCTTGCAACAAGACTATTTAACACTTAGTTTAGTCAAACTAAATTTATCCCAATGGCCACAGTTGATAGTAGAGTGCTTAACGGCATTATTTTTTTTAATATAGAACTCCTAAAACAGTGCTCTGCATTATGTTTTCTAAATTTAGTCTGTATGCCAGGAGCCCAAGCATTTAATATATATAAAACCACCTAATCAACCTCACATGAAAATAATACTTTCCATCCTAATTGTTTGTTTATCATTCATAGCCAATGCCCAGTGGACAACGTCCGGCTCTACGACTTCAACAACGAATACTGTGGGCATTGGGACCGCAAATCCTGTAGGAAAATTGGATGTTAACGGCTCTCTGGCCTTGAATGGCAGGATCGTCAGTGAAATAAAGTCTTTTCCGGTAACTACTGACGGTGCGGTTGTTATTGCTAGCGGCAGCAGGATTAAAGGTACATACACCGTTTCGTTTGAAGCCCCTAACCGGATTCAGACGGTTAACTTATTGGTTAATGCTACGCAGTACGACGCTGCCAGTTCTTTATCAGTACTAAGTGACGTTTCTTATGGTAATTCAATTGTGATGTCTAGTTTTAGACTGGCTTTTAGTTCAGATATGACCATAGTATATCTTTTGTGTAACGTAGCGAATAGGAATGCAGGGAACGAGATAATTGCTAGCTTTTCAGGTACCGGAGCATTCCCTCCTAACTGGGGTGGTGTGTTACCTTCAAACCCGTCTTACCAGGGCGTATATCCGATCGGCATAACTAATGGTAACGTAGGTATTGGTACCCTCAATCCCAACGGGTACCGGCTTGCTGTGAACGGTAGCCTTCATGCAAAACAGGTTAATGTTGATTTAAACAACTGGGCAGATCATGTTTTTAAGAAAGATTACAAACTGACAGATCTCAAGGAGATTGAACAATATGTTGACAAGTACCACCATTTACCTGAAATTCCGTCAGAAAAGGAAATGATCAATAATGGACTTAACGTAGGGGAGATGAATAAGTTGCTGCTTCAGAAGATTGAGGAACTGACGTTGTATATGATAGCAGCTGATAAAGCGTTAAAGGCTGAACGTGCGGCGGGAAGGAAACTTGTGGTTCGTGTAAAGGCATTGGAGCTTAAAAAAAAGACAGCTAACCCCGCAAGATGAAAAGGAATAACTTTCCTTCTACGTGAATCTGATCAGATCGGCAAAAGTTTTTAAAGCTATTCACGAGAAGTATACGTAAATATAAGTTTCGTTGAGTACACTATATTCTACCTCTAGTTATGATAGTACAAGAAATCCGTAGAAATACCGTTGAGTATCCTTAATTAAGTTTAAAGCCCTTTAACATGCATTGGTGTGTTTAATTATTAGTAGTTCGAGTAATAACATTTACTTCGATTCTTTGTTTAATACCGCAATGATATCTATTTATCATAATATCGATAGTTACGCTCAAAAGACTTATCCCGTTACAAACTTATGAGATTTCACTCCGGCCTTTTTTTGCCTGGCGGGCGTGCAATATTCTTACGGTCATGTAAAACTATCCGGCGATATTATTTATAATTCAACACCGGCAATGTAGGCATTGGTTCGACTCCACCGGCTGCCCGGCTAACTGTTAGGGGAACCACATTGTTCGCGACCCCTCATATACGAATATTGAACCAATTGGTGGAATGGGGATCTAAATTTTCTAAGTAATAGCGGTCAATGGTAATTGTGTATGTTATGGAGATGTTGACCACCTGATTCCGTGCCAAACTGACCAGGCAATTAGCTGACGTGGGGCGTGCAGCAAACGCTATAAAAGCGTGTACAAAAATAGTTATCTTAAAGGTATTTTCATTAGTAGCTGGTTTCCGGTCCAACGTTACGTTTGCTTCTCATGGATTCTCCCTTTAGTTCGATGCGGTGCGCATCATGAACAATCCGGTCCAGGATCGCATCAGCAACCGTTTTTTCACCGATCACTTCAAACCATTTGCTTACCGGTAGTTGCGAGGTAATAATCAGCGAGGTCTTGCCATGCCTGTCCTCAATCAGTTCCATTAGTGCAGCCCTGCTTTGTGCATCAAAAGGCTGGATACCGAAGTCATCCAGGATGAGCAGCTGTGTCCTTTCCAGTTTAGCGAGTTCTTTGATATAGGAGCCGTCTGCCTTAGCCATTTTCAGTTTAGCGAATAGCTTAGGCGTACTGGCATAAAACACCCTGTAGCCCAGCATACAGGCCTGATAGCCGATGGCAGAAGCCACATAGCTTTTACCGATACCTGTGCTGCCGGTAACCAGTATGTTTTCATTGCGGTCAATGAAGGTGCAGTCTGCCAGGCGCATGATCTGGTTCCGGTCGATGCTTCGGTCGGCATGGTAATGAACGTCCTCTACAGAGGCTTTATAGCTGAACTTGGCATATTGTATCGTTCGTTCGATACGCCTGTTTTGCCGGTCGTTCCACTCTGCATCTACCAGGTGGGCCAGCAGCTCATCCGCTGTGTAATCATTCGTTTTACCCGTTTCCATGCTGCTTTTGAAGGCATGGAGCATACCGAAGAACTTCATCTTCCGCAGTTTGTCTAGTGTACTTGTGTTCATGTTATTTGTTGTTTAATGGTTATTTGTAATAGTCTTTTCCCCGGATATTATCATGGTTAGGCATCGGGAGCTCGTCGGCAAGCAAGCTTTCCTCATAGCCGTCCATCTTGTTCTCCAGGATGGTTTGTATCGTTTTATAGTTATGGATACCGTAGCTGAGCGCACGCTGGCAGGCCATCGTTAAGCGCTCATTCCCGGCTTTCTTGGCGAAGCCAAGCACACCCAGGCAGGACTTGTAGGCCTGCTCCGGGTGTTGCTTCCTGTCCAGTATCTTAAGGAGATAAAATGAAAATTTTAAAAGAATGGAGCGAGTATCATTGACTGTTAAACAGTCTGGAGTAACTGTGATATAGCCGAAAAATCAAAACCTTTCACACTTCCTAAAAGAGGCTATGCTTGAGTGCAGCGTAGAGCAGAAGCAATCTACCAACAGCACCTATAAAGTGAAGCTAAAGCCATTGTAAATTAAACAGAAATTTCGTATTTTTATTTAAGCCAAAGAAAAGCTAAAAAAACGTTAACAATACTTTAACAGAAAAAAGAAAGGCAGCCACGATCTAACGTAACTGCCTGATTCTAAGGTAGCCCCAGCAGGACTATTATTGAACCGTTTGTTGACCGATTTCCAAATTTTTGCTGCGATATAATTATGGTTCGAATCCATTCAGGAAATTCATCAAACGCTTACCTAACTGGATTATTTTCGAACCAATTGGTGATAGATTTGAAGCAGCTGAATCAAATATTGTGTTAAATTCACTTAGTTTGAGTACCAACGTGGTTCGCACAGCTTGAGAAAAACTTACGGTACTATTCCGAACCACTTTCTGCAAAGTTTGAAGGAATAGCAGTTATTTAAGTAAATCCAGCACAATCGCAGAATTTCGAAATTCTCGTTAAGGGGAATGGTAAACACTATATTGTTTATGCAGTATTCCTTTGAGTTACGTGGCTCTAACCTCATCAAACCATCACGCCAAGCTTCGTTAAGCATCAATAAGCTTTTTCAAAGCATATTAACACTTAACCGTCGCGGCCGGCTTGTCATGCGTTTTGATTTTCGGAGAGTCGCCACTACATATTCGCTCTTGCTATCCTTTTAAACGCATCGCTGTAACGACGCTAAAGCTTTGTTTTCGCTCTACATATAAAAGTCTATTCGCTCATATTGTTAGGCTCGCCTGCGCCATCGCTCGGGCTGCTCAACTGTCACAGCATTTGAAAGGCAACAGCGCAGGCCAACAACTCAAATGCACCGCCAGTTTTTTGTGAGCATACTGAGCAGTCGTACTGCGTACTTCCTCTGCTCAGACCCTCGCTCAACTCGCAGGACGACTCGCCGTATACTTACTCACTTGATCACATGATGATTGCTATAGTTAATGATTATATTTAAAATTGTTTTATCAAATATTTATTTATTTTTATGAAGTCTGGAAGAGCGTTATTTAACGGACATTATACTAAACCTTACACTTCATGAAAAAGACGATCTGCCTGATGGCATTGTTTGGACTTGCTAACTATGCATCCGCCCAAAATTCAAATCCCTGGCCTACTACAGGTAATGTTGGGATAGGCACAATAAGTCCCGCGAGTCCTTTAGAAGTTTATAAACAGTTTCCAAGCGGGTCAAGTGGCACAGGACTGAAAGTTACCGCTAACGGCTCCGGCAGCAGCAACGGAACTACAATCTATGGTGCGCAGATCGTTGCCGCTACCGCACCGGCATCAGGTTCTACTCAAACTATTTATGGTTTAGATGTTAGTGCTTCTGGTTTAGGAACAGGGCCTTCGCCTGTTATTGGCATTAATAGTAATACTATTTTATCCCGCTTATCTGGATCCACAACCACATCTTATTTTGGTGGACGGTTCATTATTACTGGGGAAACAGGGGCTTCCACCGCGAGCAACATATCCAGTTATGGTTTATATGGAGAGGTTGCCAATACGACTGCTGGCGGCGAGATATCTAACTCTTACGGTGTTTATGGAAAAGCAACAACAGTTAACACAGCCACAGCCTATGGCGGATATTTTACGGCTTCAGGTGGCGCGACAAATTATGCCGTATATTCTGCTGCCGGAACGAATTATTTTAATGATGTTGTAGGCATTGGAACAACGACCCTTCCTATCGGTTACAAACTGGCGGTTAATGGTAACGTCATTGCAACTTCAGTAACAGTCAAGGTATATAATCAATGGCCGGATTATGTTTTCCACAAAAGCTATAACCTACCACCACTTACCGAGGTTAAGGAATACATTGATAAGAACCATCATTTACCGGAGATGCCGTCTGCTGCACAAGTAGAAAAGGATGGACTGAATCTGGGTGAAACGAATAAATTACTTACCAAAAAGGTGGAAGAACTTACCTTATATCTGATTGAGCAGAACAAGAGAATAGAAAAGTTGGAAGCTGCTGAGAAAAAAAAGAAGCGTTTATAATAGCATTTTCCTATAAAACTATAATTAATATGTAAAGCATAATCATGAATATAAAAACTTTTTGCCTTTCCTTAACATTAGTACTGTATCTAATTGGTGTCGCTTCAGCCCAAACAATTCAGCGCGATCCGAATAGTTACGCCTGACCGACGGAACAAGCAGTAGCGGCTTTAGCGAAACAGGCATCAGTTATGACTTGATGGGCAATATTAATTCCCTAAACCGTACAGCACCCAATGCCGCTACATTGGCTTATACCTATAGTGGTAACCAGTTAACCACGGTCACCAAAGGAGGCGCAGCTTTTCGCAGTTACGGTTATGATAATAATGGTAATGCTACCAGCGACGGGCAGGGCAATGCCTTTACCTATAATATGCTGAACCTGCCGCATGAAGTACCGGGCAAGAACATGAGCTATGTTTACGATGCAGGGGGCACCAAACTGCGGAAAATAAGCAATGGAACGATCACAGAATATGTGGCAGGCATCCATTACACGGGAACAGCGATAGACTTTATCCAGACAGAAGAAGGCAGGGCGATCAGAAGCGGGAATAACTACAACTATGAATACACACTGACCGACCACCTTGGCAATAACCGGGTAACCTTTGACCAGACAAGCGGCAAGGTAAGCGAAGATGATTATTATCCGTTCGGACTGAATGCCCATGTAGGCCCTGTTGTAAGTCCTCAAAATAAGTATCTTTACAATAAGAAAGAGCTGCAGGAAGAACTGACCCAATACGATTATGGCGCACGGCTCTATGACCCTGTAATAGGGAGATTTACTACGGTTGACGCATTGGCCGAGCATCCAGAGCAAATTTATCTGTCACCTTATGCTTATGTTGGAAATAATCCTATCAGTAGGACTGATCCTGACGGAAATTGTTTTCCTTGTTTAATTTTTCCAGAAATTGTAGAAGGCTTAGCTATAATTGGTGAAGCCTTAGGAATTTCAACAGCAGTAACGGCGAATGTCACAGCCCTTACTACTGGAGCAATTATACTTAATAATTTAGAAAGTGGCCGATCTGTAAATAGTTCAAGTTTAGTTGTACGTCGTGATGCTACTTTTGTAAATACGCCGGTTAGAATAAAACCACCTGTTATTGTTCAAGCAAGACCACAAGCTTTACCAGGGAGCAGGCCTGGTAAAGTCTTTACGCCGAGAGAGAAGCAAAAAGTTAAAGAAAAGAACAAAGAAGAAAATGGAGGTAATACGGTTTGTCAAGGTTGCGGAGTAAACACAACAAAACCACAAAAATCGCAAAAAGGAGTTACGCTGCCTACCACTGATACTCATGTTGATCATATAGATCCAAAATCTAATGGGGGTAGCGGCACTGCTGAAAATGGACAAGTAGTATGTGGGGGATGTAATATCGAAAAAAGCAACAAAGTACCTACACCCAAACCTCAAGGACAATAATAGTTTATGGGAAAAATAATATTTGAATACAATGATGCTGATGATCAATATGCTTTAGAAAGTGCTTGGGCTGTAAAAACGTCAGATGGCTATAAATTAGACAATATCTTGTTTTATACATTAGGGTACGCATTAGGAGATGTTGTAAGTGTTGATGAACGGAATGGAGAATTATATGTTACAGGGCTAATTGAAGAATCAGGTCACAGTACTATAAGAATATTATTCAATAATAGAGATGATGTTCAATCTACCAGAAATAAACTAAAAGAAATGGGCTGTGATTCAGAGCTTAGTAATATATCAATCTTAATATCTGTCGATGTTCCTTCGGAAATAGATTACAAGATTATAAAACAATACCTCTACCAAGGAGAATTGAACGGGGTTTGGAATTATGAAGAGTCTTGTTTGGCTCATGACGCTTAAATATCGAAGCCCTTTAACCGGGGCTTTGTTGTTTAATGCGCATATGCTTTTTTAGCTTTAAAATCCCGAATAAGTGCATCTACGACCATAAGGACCTGCTTTCTATCTTCATCAGGTAGTGCGGTAACTTCACGAATGCGGTTAAGTGTGGAACTGTCCAATTCCATATCAGTTTTACCAACAAGAAAATCCAAAGAAACTTCCAGGGCATCGGCCATACGTATAACCACCTCGATAGAGGGTTTAACTTCGTCGCGTTCTTACCTGCCGATAATATCGCCTGATGTTTCCACACGCTTGCCCAAATCAGCCTGGGAAATCCCTTTTTTCTTACGTAATGCGGTTATCTGTTGCCCTAAAGTCATACTGAAAAGTAGTTAAACTGCTATCAAATTCAAAAGTAAAACAAAAATAAGTGATATAAATAGCAGAAAGGAAGACAGCACCCTGGCGGGGCTGTTAATATGATGGTTTACACAACGGGTAATAACAAGCTTGATCCCCCCACACATGGAGGCCTTTTGTTTAATTGGGGGCTATCTCCCAAAGCCCCCAAACCCCCGTTGGATCGTTTACGTACCGGATGCAAGCCGCACAGATCCACCCACTACCCATGCTTACATCCAGCCCGAAAACGTCTCCCTTTTTTACGCTCGATAAATTGCTTTTTCCAAAATAGCAAGATGTACATTTGTGCCACAAACAGATCTTGCAGCCAGGCCGAGAAAATGCGTTTTGGCATTTAGCAAGATAAACGATTGTATGACAATCGATCTTGCCCCATTGCTCCGAAGTCGCCGGGGGAACCCCAGGAAAGACCTTTGCAACCACCGGGCGCAAAGGCAGGTTTACCACGAGCCGTAAGGCATCGTGGTAGTTTTTGTGGACACAAAAACACAAACTTGCTCCTTATAGGCTAAAATTGAAGCCCGTATATCTACATATCTAAAATAAGAGCATAGGGGTTCAGGTGATCTTCTGTTAAGCAACCAAAAGCGGGAGAAGTGGAAGCTGTCAAGGGAACGTGGAATAAATGGGCGGTACGTGAAAGGCCCAGTGGGTTTATGCCGCGAAAGTCCCTTAACTGCTTTCACTTCGGAGGCTACCTTTGCGGTAACAGATGGTCAGCTTAACCATACCATCCACCACCAACCCCACCAAAAAAACCAACGCACCCACGGCCTTGCAAAAGCAAAACTAACACTTATCTTTACCCTAACAAACGTTCTTTATAGCACCCAAAAAGTGCAAACCGAAAACCAGGAAAACGGTGAAATAAATGCGGTGACCAATACGATTATGGCGCGAGGTTCTACGACCCGGTTATCGCAAGATGGACCAGTATCGACCCCTTAGCAGAAAAAACACGTAGGTTTTCCAGTTACGTTTATGGATTAAATAACCCCTTAAGATTTATTGATCCTGATGGTATGTTTTCGACCGATGTGACAAAGATGACAATGGAACTTACACGGTTGTTGCGGCAACGGCTGATGGCGATAAAAACGTATATGTCCAAAATAGTAAGGGCAAAAGAACCGGAGAGATTATTGCAAAGACCGTAACAGACCGATCCTACATTAGTGATAATGGGCAAACGGTTAAAGGTGCAATCATCAAGTTGTGGAGTCACCGGGGCGAAAGCTTTCTAAACGGTTTAATTTGACAAAAAAAGGTAGTATAAATTTGCCTGGATACATGGCAAACGCGACTGGAGGACAAGTGCTTGATTTTAAAACAAACAATATCAAAAATAGACCTGTCGGACAAACGTTGGAACAATATATGTATCGTGGCATGCCGGTAGATGATATTCCTGGATTAGGGAATAAAAACGGAATACCTACGATTGCCAGTGCAAGAGACATTGGCAATATTGGCGCAGGATTCGAGGCAGCGTACCATGGACTAAACTGGGCTCAAACAAGAATAGGCTTTGATGCATTACAAAGCATACAAGACCGCGGTCTTTCCCTGGAAGGTGAAACTTCGCAATCTGCGCAAAGAATGGGATTTAGAATGGGTGCTGCAGCTTACGAAGCTGCACATCCCTGGATGAGTGTAGGAACTTTGGAAAAGCCATTTCCAGCACATTAAATCACATATAGATTAATCATGAAGAAACCAATATTTATAATTGTTATAGCAGCTATTATTTTATTTATAGGCGCCGGAGAAAAGAGAAATTTTTATTGTTTAAAAGATGCTGGATGTGTAACCGTTTGGAAAACTTATGGTAAAGTCTGTTACATAATTCCGGGTAAATATTACGGAATTTTAAAGCCGGCTAATGATTTCATAGAAACAGCCAATGATAATAATATAACTGTCTTCTTCGCACCAGAAATTACTAATGGGTTGATATTTAGATCAGATCATAATGTTAAGGTTTACAATGGTATTAAAAAACATACATTATTGAATTATAATCAGGATAAAAAGAAATATGAACGTATGTTGTATAGTAAAAACGCTAGAAATAATGCCGATACCAAAGGTGGTGTCAACCTAATAGACATATTTATCCGTGAAAATTTTGCTTTAGACAAAAATGGTCAATTGCTTTAGCAATTGTAAACGGTGATTTTTTCTATTAAACCCAGTTAATTGAAACACCTTTTTGCGGGATGATAACCTTTCCCTTTCATGCAGATGAACAGCTGCAGCTCTAAAATCTGCCGCGTGTTTTTTCGAATCCTATAGAAAAATCGCAAGTACAATTTGTTAAGGACAGGTTGTTTTTGAATCCACCAAGCTCGCTTGCTGTCGATATCATAATTTGCTTAATATAAGATTGTCAGCTCATAATAAACAAATGATTGCCTAAGGAATACAATCTAAGTGCAGGCCTGTTGATATTGGATAACACCACCAGAACAATCGCTTCCTGGCTTGTTTATAGTTTTATTCAAAAAAAACCTGACCGAATAACGAATACAAATACTTAATGGGAAGAGGTTAAACACCTAATCGAATAATAGGTCAGTTTTGCCGGGGAAGCACTGAGGAATCAGAGGCTTCATTAAGGGCTTCAAACTCCGAAGGAAGTTGCTGCGATTGCTGGTAGAGCTTTGGAATACGGATTACCTGCTTATAAAAGAACAAACAAACAAGCTGGCTGCAAGGCAAAAAAAGTTCTCTGAGTAACTTGAAGCTGCTTTAGCCCGCATTTCCGCATATTACCATGGAGAAGAAGCTAAACTTAAACAGGCTTCCTAATTACTTTAATGTGTAACTCGTCGCCGCGCTAAAGCCAACAAAAGAGGAAGCTAAATAAGCCTCCTCTTTTTGTTGGGCGGCATATCAAAAGGCTCATAAACGAAATCTTCCAGGTAGGCATTGATCGATTCTACATCGTAAAGTATGATCCGTTTTTCAGGATGACTAAACCGAATAACGCCTTCGTCCCGCATTTTTTGCAATGTTGCTTTGCTTTTAATCCTAAGCATCCGCATGGCTTCCGGCCCTGATATCCATCTGTCACTAGTGTCAGATTGTCCCGGTTTGAGCCGTTTAATAACCTCGTCGAGCAGTTTAAAAAAAGCTTCGCTTTCGAGGCAAATGATCTCCAATTTGTCCATCCTCACTTAATTTTAAATATATCCGGCTTCGCACGTTTCTTTTATAGGAAGGCTCATATAAGATGTACCCGAAATCATGCAGATCCCGGATACATCTGTGGTATGTAGTGCTGGCTGATATTTTGGCCAGCGGCATGATCTCATGCGCATAGGCCTGCATCGGTTTTGGAAAACCGTTGACCTGCCAGAAATTCAAAATGGCCGCAAACAAACCGATATGAGTACTGCATATCCGCGCATCATGACTGATGGCTTCAAAAAATATCGCTAAGGGTTTGCAGCTTCCCATTACTTACAGTCGTGCACCCTGCCTGCGGCGGTTAGTTTGTTGCTCCTGCTGTTCAGCGGACACATGTTGTTTTGTGTTTTCATTTTGGGATTGCTCGAGTGTTTGGCCATTGGTCTCTTTTTGGTCACCTGACTGTGCCGCAGAAGCTCCATTTTGATTTTGACCCTTATTTTGGTTTTGTTCAGCTACGCGGGCTATAGCGGCCTTTTGAACCTCCTGCGGTGTCATTTCCACCTTTTGCGTTTGGTCAACGGCCTGCTTTTCCGCCTTTCGCACATTTAGGCTTTGGCCGTTACTGTCATAGAAATCCAGACGTGCCATTCTGGGATTAGCAACCATTTTAGCCTGTGTTTCATGACCGTCTCTAACCAGGATCACATCAACCTTATTGCCTTTTTCCAGTTTGGCGATCAGCCGTTGCTTATCATAGTTTTCCTCTATTCCCTTGATCGGGTATTTGCTCACTTCTTTCTGGTGGTTCCAGAACATGACCTTTGGATTGAAGTTTCCGTACTGATCTGCATTCTTAAAATCCAGGCCTCTCCAGGCGTAGTAAGTCTCACCGGTCGGTTTCATCCTGACTTCCCCGTTTTCCTCAACCGGGGCCATTTTAGGTTGTTCGCGGTACGCCGCACGTCCATCCATCATATTATACCGCTCCTGCAGCGTGTAATTATGTTCCTTTCCAAAGAAGAATGTTTGCGTCAGGTCTTCCTTGCCGGGCTGTTTGAGCGTTATATCCGCCCGGTTAAAAAAGGTCATATCCTTATCTTTCTGATCTCCTTTGGAAAAATGCAGTACCGACATGGTTTCATCCTGTCCGAATTTGCGGGTGTGGGGTATCTGAAATTCCGTAACATTCTGTTCCATTTTTTCGCGTAATGGTTTGGCGACTTCCTCACCAAAGCCCAGATAGAACAACTGGTTCTTTACATAATCAAAACTTTGCTCGTTCATAATAATTGAATTTTTAAAGGGTAAATAATCGTTTACTAAATGTGTCGGGTAAAAGGGCTGCTGCCTGGACCCTACCGAAGCAGGCTCCAGCATATCGTTGTACAGTGCTATCTTCTCTTCTTTAAGGCCGATAAAGAAATACTGGCTGATCGTTGCCTTTTCAGACAGGGAATGCAGCTCGTGATAGTCATGGCCATGATCGTGATTATGATGCGCAGCTACCAGCGTCAGTCCGGAATGTGGTACGGCATAACCTTCCATATCAAGTTCGAGTGACTGGCCATGATAACGGCCGATGATCAGGTAATCCGTACCCTTATCGGCCAGTTGATTAAACAGTACCGCACTATCCACAAAGGTCCGGGCATCACTCAGGCTGCCAAAAGATTCCAGCAATCTGTGGCTATGGCCGATCTCATAGATCATCCCGCCACTGTGCTGATGGGCGATGACATGGTATTCTTCAATCTCTTTAAACGGATCGATCAGGCGCTGCCAAACCACGGGAAAAACCAAGCCCTGCGATAGCGAAGCTTCCAGATCATCAATTGATCTCCCGGCCGGTAAATACAGGCTTTGTTCTGCCATCTGGCGCGCAATTGCTGAAGTATCTATGCTACCGGATTTGCTAACCTATCTTCAACTGCTATGGAGGCTTTTAAAGTTGCGGCCTGCATATAGATATAGTTATCGAAATTGAAGACCTGCTCAACAAAATCATAAGCGCCATTGGATTCTTCGCAAAAACGTTCAGCCTCTCCCGCAGAAGAAAAGACATGTACAGCAGGCGGAAGCAATTCTTTATCCGGCTGTTCGTTAAAGGCTACCCATGGTCTCCCTTCGCTGACTGCCTGATCGAGAAGGCTGATCACTTGTTCATTAAGCTTCATCGTAAATGAATTAGTGGCTGTTCTTTACTTCCTGATTGTCGCGCAGCAAGAGGGTATGTCCGTCTTTAAGTTTTCCCTTTACGCGTTTGACCTTTTTACTAAATAGCCCCTTTGCCGTATTAACGCCGACTGTCGTAAGCTGGGCAGTCATGGAAGGATCGAAACTCATGATATCCATGTTGGACACACCGCTCGTTGCACCGTCGCGAAGTGCATCACCGGTAATAGCCTCCGTGACGCTTATCCCTTCCAGTCCGTCGGTCTGGTCAAATACCGTCAGGTCAACCGGGAAAAAATTATAGCCTACGTGGATGCTTTTAATGTTCAGCGTATAACGCTGATTAGCCAATGTGCCGCTGCCGTATAGACGCTGCCCTTTAGCGTAAAGCTGTCCGCCCAGTGTAACCGTATCGGTTAATTTAAGACAGATCACCGTGCCCTGAACGATCTTTTGTGTACCATCAATAACCGCAGGAATAGCACGGAATTTTTTGACCATAACCGCATTGCCGGTTTTACTATCGGCGACCTTCACCCGTTCAGGATGCTGGATTTCCAGTATTTTTTCCAACAGGGTGTTCATTTGTCTCAGTTCCGGATCTTCTGAAACCACTGCAGGTTTCAGCAATGAATCCGGCAGGGCATTAACCGTTTTTTTCACGGGCTGGCTCGCAGGAAGCGGATTATTAACAATAGCCTGCAACTGCGTTAAGCGCTGGCTTATCCTGGCTTCGTTTTCGGCGGGTGTACTGCTCGTCGCTCCATAGTCAGCGTTGCCAATACCGCCGGAATGGGGAGAAAAAGCAGTCGAGCCATTAGCGCCGGGTAAACGGTTGACGCTGTCGGCATCTTTTTGCGTGTAGGGATCGGATTTACGCAATTGTTGTTTTTTAAGCGAATCGGCATGTGCCCTGTCATAGAAGCTCATTTTATCTCCGGACTGATCTGCGGCAATAATGGCTGACGGCAGTTTCATGCTCAGGCCTTTGGTTTTTGCCGCCCGGGTTTCCACATTCTGGCCTCCCCCGAGTGCCTTGAACAGGATCGTGGTAAAGCAAAATATGATGACTGGTAAAACTAGCAGGATCTTGCGCCTGCGCTTGTCCTGTAAATTAAGTGTGTTGGTTTTCATGTTATTGATTTGTTAGTGATTGCTCACGGTTAATACTTTGTTTTCCACTGTATTCCAGTGTTCGATCAGAAAGCCGAGCAGGTTATTATCGCTTCGGCTAACCTCCCGCAGATCGCCTTCGGTGATCAGGCTTTGGCTGACATTGCTGGTCGATCGGATCAGGTGTAGCGTCGCATAGCAGCGGAAGTGGTAGGGAGCATTCCGGGTATCGACCTGCACGCTGTCCACGTTAATGCGCTGGCTGATGTTGCCGGCAATAATGCCGGAATAGTAGCCACTTACTGATAGGCTGTCATATACTTTTTTGGCTGAACCATCGGCGAGATAAAGTGCCCTGGTCAGATTCTGCCTGATCACCTTGTCGTCAGGATCAAGCGTGAAAAAGGCTTCATGAAAAGCGCGGACATGGCCCCGGGCCTGCATCGGCAGGTAAGTGCTCTTATCTGCGGCTACTGCTGACCAGGCTGTATTTCCGGACAGAATATAGACCTTGCTTTGCAGGGCGATGGATTCACTTTTGATCTGCCAGGCCATAAAACCCACTGCAAGAAAAGCACAGGCAACAATGGCGATGGTGAAACCGCGCACATGCTGAAACGCGGTTTCGAGATTTTTCATTTTCTTAAACATGGTTTACTGATTTTTTGGAGGACTGCCCGATAGTTTATTCTTATTAAAGTTCTGGGTATCTCCTGCCTGGTTATTGTTGGTTTGCTGATTGTTTTGTGTATTGCTGCCCCGGTTAAAGCTTTGCATCATTGACCCACCGAGATAATTGACGGCCATCGATGCCAGCGCGCTGGTTTTGGCGAACAGTGCATGGCCACCGACATTCATAATGTAGCTGGCGACGCTTGGAACCGTGAAATAGCCAACGATGCCGATAAGCAGGAAGATCAGGTAAGCGGTATTGGTATTCCCCAGATCATTGCCGCCGAGGTTCCCGTTCTGAATACCGATGATCATATTCTCCTGGATCTTGGCGATGATAGCCCCGAATATATTGGCGACCGGAAGCCACATAAAGACATTGACATAGCGTGCCAGCCATTGCTTTAGGCTATGCTGAAACCCTTCAAAAATGCTTAGTCCGAAACAAAGCGGGCCTAAGATCGCCAGCACAATCAATTTGAAGGTCCTGATCGTATCGAGACAAAGTGCCGCTGCCTGGAAAAGAACGTTGAGTAATTCCGCAATAAATTTCCTTGCCCAGTTCTTGATACTCCAGCCGGAAAAAGCATCCGATATCGGGTTGCTGCTGCCTTTATCGGTTGTGCTTCCATCCGGGTGGCTGTATTGATACCATTTATCCGGATCGCTGTTGGAATCGTTCGGTGATACATCTGCAGCATCCGGTTTCCCATCAGCCAGCAGGCGGGCTATGGCTTCGTTCGTATTGGTCACCATCCCTTGAGTAGCCGTAACCACAGGCTGAAGTACGCCGTTGATCAGGCCAAGTACAGCCGGAAAGGCCAGGATGCAGAAGCCAATTGCGAACGGACGCAGCAATGGATATACATCCACGGGTTCCGCCGCTGCTAAATGTTTCCATATCCGCGCACCGATATACCAAAGAGTAGCAAAACCAGCTATGCCGCGGGCCACCCCGATCAGGCCACTGCATAAAGGGAGCATTTGATTATACAGCTGATCCAGTACGCCCTGCAAGCCATGCAGGTCATCTGCAACACCTTCCGCATGGGAAAACAAGGGCATAAGCATCGCAGGAATGGCTGCGAAAGCCATCTTGTAAATTTTATTTTTCATTATTTTAGTTTTTTCGAGCGGGTGCTATTTTTTTAATTGTGCTCAAGAGCGTTTCACTGAGTTATACCGTAAACTGATCTGACACCTTGCTTATCGGCGGTATCTTGTTCGCGCTGCAGGATGATCTTCGCTGCCTGATCGTTAAACTTTCGCAGGTAACTCAGCTGGTTATGGCTTTCCAGATAAATGCGGTCAATGGCCGCCAGCCTTTCGGCATCACTCATCCGCAGCTTGCTGTCTGTAACGATCATGGACAGGTCATCCAGATTTTTTAGGCTCTGGCTCACGAGGTTATTATAGATATTCATCATATAGGAAAGCTCGTCGGGACTGAAGTGCCGGTCGCGGTTAAAAGTAGCGGAAGCGCTCTTGTATTCGCTGATCAAAGCCGCCTGCTCTTTGATAATATCAGCGACGCGCGGGTACCTGCGTACTGTTGGGCTGACGAGGTAAAGCCCGTCAAGGAAAGCCTCGTGCAAACTGAAGTTTCCCTGGGCAACATCTTTAACCGCACCATATCCTTTTGTCAACACCGAATAGCCGGTATACATCTGGCCAAGTATGTTTTTCAAACCGGCCAGCTTCTGGTAATCAAGCACCAGTTGCTGGATCACATCGCTTACCGACTGCGCATAGCTGGATACCGGTACGCCGGCCGCCAGGCCGATACATAGCAGGGTTGTTATTGTCAATTTTTTCATTTCGGTTCTCCTTCAATTTTCTTTACTGAATCCCATATAGCTTTTTAAGCTGCTCATTATCCCGGCCCTGCTGTTTGCGGCTCAATGCCAGTTTGCGGCATCTGGAAGCGAACGAGCCGGCAAAGGCATATTTATCCTTCATGTTGTCGTTAAACTTATCAAGGCGGGCGAGCCGCTGGGCATCGGTTAGTTGCAATTTGCCGGGCGTAAGCACTTGTAAAAGCTCATCCATATCCAGTTTGCATTTGGCTTCAAGGTTGTCTTTCACTTTTTCCAGGTAGCCCAATTCTGCGGGTGTTAACACTTTTTGCTGCTGCTGCCAGCTGAGTTCAGCGGCTAACAAAGCCAGCGTTTGACGGTTAAGGTCCGCAATGGCTTTTCCTTTTGAGTTGTTTTGAATGACCGGGTTAACCTGTGACAGGGAACTGAAATAGTTGCCGGTCAACATAAAGCTGCCATTCTTCAGTTCGTGTGCCGTATTCAAGCCGCTTTCGGCGATATGATAACCGGTTCTTAGAGCACCAAGATAGATCTGATATCCGGCGATCTGTTCAGCCATCAGTTTGCGCTGCCGCGATTGCTGACTGAAAAAACCGCCGAGGAACTGTGCTCTTGCCGTATAGCCGCAAAAGCCGGCAAGGGAAAAACATAAAATGGTTTTAAGGATCTTTTTCATGACGTTATTTTAGTTAATACCATAGAGTTGTTTCACATTGTGACGGTCACGCGCATCTTTGGCACGCATCAGGCTCAGGCCGGCATTCTGCCTGTTGAACTGCCGCAGGTGGTCAAGGTTGGTTTGCATGGCTTTCGCTGCCTCACTGATCCTGACGAGGCGTTCGGCATCATCCATCTGCGTGCTCAGCGAACTGACGGCTAATAAAAGCTGGTCAAGGTTTGTCAGGCTTTCCTGCAAAATACCATTGTAGATGTTGCCCATATACTGGAGTTCTCCAGGCGAAAAATGGGCGTCCTTGCTAAAAAGTGAACTGGCCTGCCGGTACTCCGCAACCAGTTGCTTTTGTTTGCTGCTGATGCTTTTGACCTCATCATAACTGGCGATCAGTCCCCTGACCTCGTTAAGCTCCCGATAATAGCTGGCGTACAGATCTTTCTCCTTGCCGAGCCAGCCGGAGATATTATTCAGGCTGGACAGGTGCAGTGAATTTTCAAGCTTTTGTTCTGCGTTTTGCAGCGCAATAGTCTGGTTTTGTAATTGCTGTACTTTCAGGTCAATGGCCACGATCACCTTTTTGATCACGCCGGTAACAATGCTGACGCCGGGTATCTGTGCTTCAGCCGTTTCATGGTTGATGCTAAATAGCAGAACAGTAGATATGGCAGTTAAAATTTTGATTTTTGTTTTCATGATCAGGCTGCTTTTGATGTTTTTAATTCGTTGACGAGCGCTTGAATACCCTGTTCCACGCCACCATACTTTTCGGCATATTCGAGCACTTTAACCCGCTCGCGGCCTTCGGTAGTAAAGGCATAATATTCTTCGGGGCATAGCTCGTTCTTGTAAACCTTCATGACCTGCCCGCCGACATCAATAAAGATCTCGCGGTTGTCTTTGTTGACCGAAAGCAAAATGGTTTTCCCCTTATCGGAAAGGCCCAGCGCATCCTGCAGCTTGCCAAATTTTCCCTGGAATTTGCGCATATCCATGAGGATCTTGATGTCGGCATTATTGATAATGGCATCCTTGATCACCGGTGAATTGATCAGGTCGTCCAGTTCCTGCGTGATCACGATAGGGATGCCGTTAAACTTGCGGATGGTCTTAAAAGCATAGCGCAGGAACTCAGCCATACCACTTTTGGCAATGGCTTTCCAGGCTTCATCTATAGTGAGCACTTTCCGTAATCCCGGCAGCTTACGCATCTTGGAAATGAACAATTCAGTTATAATGAGCGTACAAACCGGGAAGAGGATAGGATGGTCCTTGATCTGGTCCAGCTCAAAGACCACAAAGGGCTGGTTCAGCAATTCCAGGTTTTCCGTAGCATTCAGCAGGAAATCAAATTCGCCGCCTTTATAGTATGGCCGCAAAACATACAGGAAATTGTCCATGTCAAAATCACGCTCTTTGACCCGGTGGTTTTGTAACACGCTTCGGTAATCCGATTCCAGATAATCGTAGAAAGTATTGAAGCCGGGGAATAAGCGGGTGTTATTGGCCAATTGCTCATAATACCCTTGTAAGGCATTGGAAAGGGCCACATATTCAGCCCGGTTAAACGTTTCGTTTTCGCCTTTCCACAGGGAAACCAATAAAGCTTTCAGACTTTCCTTTTTCTCCGTATCCAGCACATCACCCTTGCCTAAATAAAATGGATTGAACTTGATCGGGTTGTGTTCTTCATACGTAAAATAATAGCCCCCAACCAGGCCGCATAAGCCTTTATAACTGCCGCCGATATCGACCGTAACGCAATGTGCACCCTGATCGTAGAGTGATCGCAGGATATGGTTTACGGTCATGGATTTACCGCCACCGGAAGTGCCACAAACAAGCGTACCCATATTGCTGGTGATCCCGTTGCGGCGCGGCGCGTCATAGAGGTCGGCGAATACCGGGCGGGCGGAAAGCCGGTCACAGAAGCGGATACCTTCAGCAGGCGGGTCGCTGCGGTAATTGCTTTCCTGGTTCAAAAAACAGGCCGCCTGTTCGGCGAAAGTATCAAAGGTGTCATTGAGCGGGAAGTCGCCGCCGTTTCCCGGTATGCCTGCCCACCAGATCTGCGCGGCACCGTCAGTTTCAGGTTTTCCGGCGGCATCCATCGTCGCCAGCGCGGATACTACCTTATTGCCATTTTCTTTCAGTCGCTTTTCGTCAGCTGACCAGATCATCACATTGTAATTCGCCTTTACCGGCAGGCGTTGTTTACTGATGGCTTCGTTCAGGAACTCATTGGTGGCGTCCAGCGAAATGGCATTTTCACGGGAGTAAGCCGACAGCGATTGCAACCGCAGGCGCTTTTTCTCCAGTTGCCGCAGTGTGGCCTGCGCATCGCCGATCAAAATATACTGGTTATAAATGTGGCTGCAATCAAGTAACAGGCCCAGGCCTGCTGCAAAGCTTACCGGAAAACGGGTCTGGTCGGTGGAATAAGCATCATAAGTCAGCCGGGAGCCGCAATGTGCCGGTAGTTTCTCTGCATCGCTTAACGTGTAGATCGCAACTTGCTGGCTGCCGATCTTAACGCCGTCTGAAAGGTCAATGTCTTTAATAAGCAGTTGCTGCTCATCTTCGGACAGGTAACAATAACGCTCGATCAACCCGGTACGTTTTAACTGGCTTTGCAGATCAGCAGCCGTCAGCCAGGTAAGTGTAATTAACCGGGTATCTTCCAGCAGCCGTTTGAACTGGGCGCAGACGTCCAGGAATTCCTGCCGGGCCTGCACCTGCAGGGTTTCTTTGGGAACCAGTGCAGGACGCAGCAAGGTGGAGAACAGCGAACTGCTCTTTTGCCTCCCAGCCGGTTTTTTAGTCAGGTAAACCAAGCAATCATGCGCCAGAAAATTCCTGCCCTCGAAATATTTACCGGCACTTTGCTTCAGGAATGTTTCTTTACCACTTTCTTGGGGCTGGTAGCTTTTTTGGGTAAACCAGTCCTGTTTATGCATGACGCTTTCTTTGGGTAATACCCGGATCGCCTTGATCCAGGCTTGGTGCATATTTTCATAGTCCTCGTCGGACAGGGTAAATATTTCGGGCAGCTGTACGCGGTAGGCTACGGTATACTCTCCCTGCTTTGACAAGATGCAGTCATGCTCGATGCCCATGATAGGCAGTATGTGTTTTAATTCTTTATCCATCTCAAGATCTTTCTATCTTTTATAGTTAACTAAACCCTTTAAAATTTTGGCCGGTGCTTTGGCCTTAGCCGTTGTGCATTGTTCCGGTGTTCCTGCTGCAGTGCTTCCCGGTTATGCCGGATCAGTGCGGGAATATGGGTTTCGCTCAGCGGGATGACTTCGGCTGTCAGATCCTTTTGTATAGGATACCGTCGCAGCAGTTCGCGTTCGTCCATGCCATATTGCCGTGCAGTGGCTACGGGATCGAGACCAATTTCATTAGGAATCTTGAGCTTAACGACCCCTTCCGGGAATTCCAGCAGTTTGGGATCAACCTCCACGACCTGTTTCATCACCGGATGATAATAGGCTTCGTAATGCCAGCCGTCGTTGGTCAGCTCAAAGTTTTTCAGACTGATGACCGGGAAGAAGTACTGGCTGTTCCTTAATTCATGGAGGCGCAGATCAATGGTGAACTTTTCTCCGGCAAGGTCGATCTGCGGCAATATGCCGTTTTGCCTTTGAGCTAAAGTCTCCTGGTCGATGATGATCTCGAAATCAGTTTTGCCTTTTAACTGCTCAACTGTATAACCGTATTTTTTGGCCATCCCTTCAGGATCAAGCTCAATAAGCTTTGGAACTTTAATCTGGTGCCAGTCTTCGCTTTCGTAGAACCCGGTTGATTTGTCATATACATTTTTACGTCTCAGATCATACGTGAACGTGTAGTTTTTCAACTGATCGGTCATATCGGTAACAAAGGAAATCTCATTGGTCTGATCGTTGGTCTGACGCAGTACCTGCTTATCGATATCCACCTCGAAACTGGTTCCCTCGATCTCAAAAATTACCGGCTTTCGTTGCTTGTTCATATTTGTCCTCCTGAATGTTCTAAGTTTTGAAAGAAGCGGCGGCTATACGATTTAAGCACTTTTGGGATGCGCCTGCCGGCGGCAGCTTTCATAAGGCCGTGCTCTCCGTATTTCCGGCTCAGGCTGTAGATCTTAATACTGCCGTAAGTAGCGCCGCTGCCGGTAACCGTCAGGCAGATAATTGTGCCTGCGCCGGTGATATAAAGGATGGCAAAAACGATCAGCAGGCCCATGACCAATCCTGCGAAGTACCAGATGTACTGCGCCCGGAGGCCTCGAAACTCGATGCTTTTGTTAATGCCTTTATTAACGGTATAGATACTGTTATTCATGATCATTATCCTTTTATGCTGTTCTGCTATATGCTCTTTATTGATTAGGCTTATCCTAAAACCGAAACTGGTGAGGTGAAAACACAAGCGGTGCGCTTTGGAACCCTCCCCCGGGGAGGGTCAGGGCGGGGCGTATCGCTCTGCGCTCGCAATGGTATCATGGATAGCACCGCCGTGACTGAACAGCGCTAAACGTTCCAGTTGAAAATTGCGGTTGCGGCCCATAACTACCGAATGGTAACCGAACGTGATGACCAGGCCGCCCGCTTCGAGGCATTCCGGAAGCGCCTCCTTCAACTGTCGGAAAGGGCTGCAAACGATGCCTTTATAGAGTTCCATAGATTTGCGGAAAGCATAAGGCGGATCCAACAGTATGGTATTGAATTTTTTACCTGACCACCCCCGCAGAAAAGCCAGTGCGTCCAGATGATAATCGGCCGGCATCTTCGGATCGAGGTCGTTCCGGGTTTCATACAAGGCCAGTTTCGTCTTTCCGGCAAATGAATTCAAAACCCGTCCTTCGCAGGTTTGCTCCACCCAATGACGAATGGCCTTCACCGAAAAAGTGTAACGGTGAAGCGGGCAGCGGATATGTTCAAAGTGCAGCTTTTTCATAGTCGCACCCCTTTCGTCTTTCCTAATGCGTGGCTGGCATGTTCTTTAAGAGCAGCGCCATCAGCCAGGGATTGGGCTATCCATTCTTTGACCGGTGTTTTAATTTCAGCGGAACGGAGCTCAATAACTTTTGCTCCGGCAGGCTGGTGATGATTTTCGTGTTTGCCCTCAGCCGGAATCAATGCCTTTTGTTCTCCCTGCTGCAACTCCTGCTTTGCTTTTATGTTCTGGGCGATCTCCCGTTCCAGCTTCGTCAATTCAGTCTTCAGTCCCTGCAATTCGCTTTCCCGCTCGAATTTCTTACCAAGCAGGTTTTCCAGCTGCGGGATCTGTGATCCCAGTTCCTTTAACTGGGCCCCCATCTTTTCTATCTGGCTTTCTGCCTTGTCAATAGCGTTCAGGTAATAGCGTGCAGCCAGTTTCGGATTGTCGGTATTTGGCGCGCCTGAACTGTACAGATATTTATTGCCAGTCTCCGGGCGGATGGCATACAGAGTGTTATAATAACTGGCCGGTTTGTCCAGGTCAAAAGATCCCGGGTGCCGTTCGATCATGAGCTCAAAGCCATACATCGCGCCCAGCCTGGCACTTCCGGTTGTACCAGCTTCCGGCAACCAGTTCCTGTATTTGGAGATCAGAAATTTGCCGATAGCGACCGGATCGGCACTTTTCAGCTTATCCAGCTGGATAGCGTTGATCTTTGTGCCCTCCTTGTCAAGCTTCAGGTTTTGCTGATAGGCTTTGACATCGGCAGTAACAGTCAGCAGTTCAGCGCGTGATTTCGTTTGTTCTTTCAGCTTGTCTTCCAGCGTATATTTAGAGCGGTTGATATCCCGGTAATGCGCGGTTTTTAAACTTTCCAGAGCGGCGATCTTTTTTTCCAGCTTGGATTTCTCCAGCAATGAAGTGTCGCCAGACAGGATCGCGATATACTCGGAAAAGTTCATTCCGCTTTTTTCATCCACGGAACCTTCATCGATGCTGCGCACATTCAGCTCGCAGTTCTTCATCTGGGATATAAAGGTCTGCTTGTTTTTCAGCAGGTTGAACTTGTAGTTGTCCAGCGATTGCTCTACCGCGTAGATATAATTTTTGACCTCGTTACCATAATGCATTTTGGCGACCTGATTGCCCTGCCTTGCACCGCGCCCGTTCCGCTGTTCCAGTTCAGAGGGCTTCCAGGGAATATCCAGGTGATGCATGGCGATCACCCGCTGCTGTACGTTCAGGCCTGTACCGGCTTTTTCGGTGCTGCCAACAAGCACCCTGATATCACCCCGGTTCATTTTCCGGAATAGTTCCGGTTTTTGTTTATCCGTCCAGCTGTGAATAAAGGTGATCTCGTTTGGTTTCACACCGAGGTCAGTGACCAGTTTATCCTTCAGCGCATCGTACAGGTTAAACACACCGGCTTTTGGCGTGCCGATATCGCAGAAGACGATCTGCGTTCCCTTATGCGGGGTGGACGAATGATAGATATCAGCCACCTTACGTGCACAGGTATTCACCTTGTTGTCCGGATGATCGCCGTAAGCCGGGTCGATCAGCCGCATATCGGTTGCCATCTTTTTGGCATAATTGGTGGCGATCAGCATCCGGCCTTTGTCTTCTTCTTCGGTCAGCGGAGGCCGGCCGATCAGGGTGGCATCGCCGGTTTCCGCAAATTTCATCAGGCGCATAATAAAATCGCTCTGCTGCTGCGACGGTACGATGTTAACCAGTTGTTCGTCCAGTGCAGGTTTATCCAGGTTAATATGCGCCGCCGTTTTATAGTCTGTAATCTCGTTATAGAACAGCGCCAGTTCCGGCACCTTAATAAAATGCCGGAAACGTTCCTTGCTGATGATCTGGTTGGTTACCGAAAATTCAAAGTCAGTGGTCTTCCTGGCGAAAACAGCCGCCCACCCATCGAAATTTGAAATGGCCTGCCGTTCCATTTCCTTTGGCCGGAGGTACTTCAAGATCAGGTACATCTCGGTCAGCGAATTGGATATCGGCGTGCCGCTCAGAAAGGTCACACCGAGGTCGCTGTTGAACCTTTCCTGCAGGGTGCGGACCGCAAACAGCATATTCAGGGCTTTCTGACTGCCCTCGATATTGCCGAGGCCGGCTACCCGGTCATGCCGCGTGGTAAAGGTCAGGTTCTTGAATTTGTGCGATTCGTCGATAAACAAATGGTCAACACCCATCTCATTGAATGTGATCCCGCTATCTTTCTTTTCATCAATATCGCGCTCTAAAGTTTTCAGCTTTACGATCAAGGTATTCTTGCGCACTTCTAATCCTTTGAGCATACGTCGCGATATCGATCCGCCTTCATGTTTAAGCGTAAGAAGGTCTTTGGTAACGGCGTCCAGTTCCCGGCTGAAGATATGTTGCTGTATTTCAGGTGACTGCGGGATCTTTCCGAACTGGTCATGCGTCAGGATAATGCAGTCCCAGTTATTGTTCTTGATCTCATGGAAGATCCGCAGCCGCTTGTCCGGCGTAAAATCATTTTCACCCGGAAAAAGGATGCGTGCATTGGGGTAAGCCTTTCGGTATGTGTCCGCGATCTGGTTAACATTGGCCTTCAGCGCCAGGATCATCGGTTTCTGCACGATACCGAGGCGCTTCATTTCATGGCCGGCAACGATCATGGTCAGCGTTTTACCCAGGCCCACCTCATGATCGACCAGGCCGCCGCGGTTCTGGACTATGCGCCAGGCAGCGTTCTTCTGCGAGCTGTAAAGGTCGCCGATGCCGAGCGCGTTTTTGTCGAGGCCGGGAAAGCGCAGGTGGCTGCCGTCATACTCGCGGAGCACATAACAGTTAAAGGTCCTGTTGTAGAGACCGGTAATGAACAGCTTCTGGTCATCCGGCAGTTCGTGCAGCCAGTTGGTAAACCCGTTGCGGATCTGCTCGATCTTTTCATGCGCCAGCTGGATGGCCTCGTTGTCCGGGTAACGTTTGGTGGAATCACCGATCTTTACTTCATAACTGAAATAGGGCGTCGTGTTTTCCAGCGCATGCTCCAGCAGGGTATAGCCATAGGTCGTACGGTTGCTTTCTTTCGGACGGATGGCAAATTCCCGGCTTATTTTCAGGTTGCTGCCCTGCACGGAAACTTTGAAACTGTCGCTGGAAGCGAGGTAACTGATGGTTACCGGCAGCTCAAATAAATCGCTGGCAAAACGTTCATAGTAATCATTCGGAAACCAGCGCTCGCCCAGGTTAAAATCCAGCAGTTCGAACGGGATCTGTTCAGGCTGCGCTTTTTCCATGGCTTCCAAACTTCGCCTGATCTCCCTGTTATCCGGGTCTGCGGCATTTACTTCACGGGCGGCAGCCAGTTTTTCTACCACATTTCCGCGCAGGTACTGATCGCGGGTTTCCCAGCCGCGTGTTGCCGGGTTCAGGAAAATGTGACTGTGCAGGCTGATGATGGTTTCATCTGCATCGAGCCCGGTTGATGCCGCTATAAAACCGATATCTACCTTGCCATGATCATTGAGGGAGCGCGCCAGCGCAGATACCGGGTCATCCGTTTTAAAGGTTTCTGTCTGCTGGAAAACCGGACCTATTAGGATGTCTGCCGGTCGAAAGTCGTTACCCTCCCGGCGTTCAATGGAAGCCAGCAGCTTAAATCCGTCTTTTTCATCGGCAAGAATGAGCCGCCTGTTGGCAGGCCGGTTCAGCTCGCCGTATTGTTGCTTAAAGGCATCGTAAGCGTCGTTCAACTGGTCACGCAGTACAGGTAAGGCCTGTAAAGCTTCGGCTTCGCGGTTATACAGCTGATAATAACTGTCCCGGATCCTCAGGTACGCGTGGAAGAACAGCGCGTCTTTCTGATCGGCCAGCGGTTCAAAAACCGCCCGGTTTCGTTCCCGGTCAAGCTCTTTAAGCGTGCCCGTTTGCAGGCCTGCGGTTACCAGACTGCCTGCTTCATGAAAAGGCTGAAGGCTGTTAAACCAGATCTTTTCTTCCTGCCGGCCGAACTTGAAAATAGCTTTTAAACTCTGGTCGCCCTCGAAATAAAACTGGTGGCCGTATTGCGCAAGTTTGGCGTTAAGATTTTCAACCTCCCGGCTGAAAGCACTGCCGTTAAGCCATGCCAGCGGGAACCGGAGTTCCCCGGCATTGGAAAACAGTTTATAGGCGTATTGTTTTCCCGCCTGAAGTTTAGCCGTTACCAGTATAATGCTTTCATGACTGGCATTATCCCGGGTCCGGATGGTGCCTATGGAACGGACGCTTTCCGGCACAACCGCCGCCCTGTCGGTATCTGTCAGGTAATCCAGCGCACGGTTGACCTGTTCGGCCGGCTGGCTGTCGAAGAGGCCGAGCTGTACGGAAACTGCAACTGCTTTGGTTTCCGGCATCGGCGTATAGGTAAGTGATGGTTTTTCTTCAGTAGTCAGATCAGCTACCATTAGTGATTGCTGTGCATTAAAGAAAGCCTGGTGGTCAAAGTTGGCCGTAATCCCATCCATTAAATTCTCGTGCAGCTTTTCGGCTACGGTATTAATATCGCCATCCTGCCAGATTACCTGGTGAGCCTTGCCATACTGATTCTGCCCGGCTTTTATAGTGTTAGCAGCCGTGATCCGGTACTGTTCATCATGGATAAATTCGCTCAGGTGATAACGGCCAAACTCATTTTCCTTCTCCATGGTTGAAATGAGCAGCATCTCGTCTACACTGTAAGATTCCTTGTCCGTACGCTTTTGCACAACCAGTAAGTGGCTCGACGCTTCGGTACTGCCAGTATCCTTCATGAGGTTGTCCGGCATTACGGTTACACTGATAAAGTCCGCCCGGTCAAACAGGTATTCCCTGGCAACGCGGTTATCCGGGCTGTTGAGAAATGCATCCGTTGTTAAAAAGGCGAGGATGCCGCCATCGGCCAGCTTATCCAGCCCCTTGGCAAAAAAATAATTATGGATCCTGCCGCTGATCTTCTTATCCGGGTAAGCAGGGTCAAAGACCTGAAAGTTCCCGAAGGGGATATTACTGACGATGAGGTCATGCTTCCCGTTTTCGCTGACCGGTGATTCCTCAAGGCCCCTGATGCTGACATCCACTGGTACGGGTAAGTTAGCGCTCAATGCTTTCAGCACCCTACCGGTCAGGATATCTTTTTCAACAGCCATGACTTTTTCTACCTCCGGGAACACCTTGATCATTTCGGTGATAAATATGCCGGCTCCGCTACTGGGCTCATAGGGTCGCCTGGGATTGATCCCGTTAGTTTTAAGTGTTTCGTACAAAACCTGCGGTACGACAGGAGGCGTATAGTAAGCCGTCAGAATGCTTTCGCGAATCGAATCAATTGCGCTTTTGTATTCGGCTGTACTGAGTTTTTCCCGCAGCAAGCCGTGCAGTTCCATGACGGAGGGGTAAAGCTTCAGGTCATGCTGCGAGGCATTTTGATTTTTCCATTCGTCAACAGGGCCCTCCGGGAATAGAATGGCTTTCAGGCCGCCAAATCCGGCATACGCACGCAGGGTTCCCAGTTGCGCCTCTTCCAGCCGGTCTCCCGGCTGAAAAGATAGCGCGATCCGGATCGCCTCTATATTGGTCCGCAGTTGTTGTAATGAATTATAAGCCATTTTTCCTCACGTTTCTTTTTCAATGATGTTTAGCGCTCCAGGTACTCGGCGATCATGCCCATCACAGCGTGTTTGAGCTGATCGCTGTCTTCTGTTTCCTCACCGAAGGCGAAGACTTCGAAAATGGGTTCACAGGCACCGATCAGATTGATCAGTTCATAGGTCAGGATGCCGCTGTCGCTCATTCGTTTAAAATCTTTTTCAAATTCCGTTTCCAGCAATTCCCGCATATAGTTGAACCGCGACGGCCGCAGGTCACGGGTCAGTTCTTCCATGCACAGCGCTTCAATGACATACAGAGGGCGCTTGTCTTCCTGCAGTTGCATCAGCAGGTCGGCCACGGACGCTACCTTTTGCTTCAGGTAAGGCTCTAAACGGTGTTCTTCCTGCAGGGCGATCAGCAGATCGGTGTAATTTTGCAGCAGATAGCTATGCAGCTGCCTCATCAGTTGATTTTTCATTGTTTACATTTTTTAGGCCCTCCCTTACGGGGAGGGTTTGGGTGGGGCTCAGATGCCGAAAAATGATTTGATAATGGTGGCTACTACGACCAGGAAAATACAGGAGCCGAACCAGGCGGCGGCAACTTTGGAAGTATCCTGGTCACCCGAGTTCCATTTCTGGTAAACCTTGACGGCGCCAATCAGGCCGACCAGGGCACCGATGGCATACATCAGGTTGGTGCCGCTTTCAAAATAGCTCCTGACCTGTGTGTTGGCCTGTTCAATGCCGGCGTTCCCGTCCTGGGCGCTGGCGGTCACGGCCACGGTTATTAGCAGCGCGCACAGCACGCTTAATTTCAGGGCTTTGCCCGCGATTTTTATTCTGCACTTTTTCATCTTCACTTATCGTTTTGTTAAATATTTCAGTTGATCTATCTTTTCACAGGCCCTTCAAAGGGCTTTCCCTCCTGGGCATGACTTTCCTATGCCGCTCCGTCCCGGAGTCCGGGATGGAGCGGTTGGAAAGATGCTGCCGCCGTTTCCCTGTTTTGGATTACACCTGGCGCTATGCGCCGGGACGTTCGGTCAACAAAGGCTGTTGCTGTTGGTGGCTTTCTTCCGTTGCCTGGCCCCGGTTAAGGAGCGCAGGCCGGAAGCGGCAGGGCTGCTAACCTTCCCACCACTGATCCACTTGTTCTTCGGTTAGCAGGGCAGTGCCGGTTTTTTCACTCTCGCTTGCGACCAAGCGGTTGATCGCGCCCCGGTCTGACGCGGATAGGTGTTGATATTCCTTAAGGATAATTTTCAGCCGCGGTATCAGGATTGCCGGAGCAAAGGGCTTGTCCGCGGCGCTCGCAATGCAAGCTTTGAGCTTTCCGGCAAGGATGTCGGTATCGGTGACGGCCTCCTGCTTTTCCGGCTGAATGGCCGCATCAGGCAGTTGCCCGGTTTTAACTCCTCCTTCCTCTTCAGGCTTATATCGCAGCGCCTGCAACTGGTCAGCCTCACTGTCTTCGGTAATGCGGCGGCGCAGGCTTTGCAGTTCCGGCCGGTAATTGCGCAGGATAATGATGAAGTAATAGATAATGGCGGCAACGAGGGCAGCTACTAAATACTGGTGCCAGCTGATTTGATGAAGGAAAGTCATTGTCTGATTGCTTGATGTTTTTAATGGGCAGGTTTGCTGCCGTTTGTTGATACAAAGCAAGCGGATTTGGGTACGCTCAAAAACTTCAACATTGGGTTGTACCCTTTTTGCAGTTTTAGAATCCTGTTGAATATCAGATGATTAACACTTCATTTTTGTAAGAACATTTAAATATTAATGGCTTATAAATCATTATCAACTAATTCCACCTTGCAAACAACGCAAAAAAAAGCCCCCTTGGGCAGGGGGTCTGAAAGTGCCATACTATCTGTACTTAAAACGCTCTGATTTGGTTAATCAAAGCATGTAGGGTTTGAATGGCGACCTCTTTATCGTTGTCCTCCATTTTATAGGTACTGCTTCTGGCACTTTTCCACGATACGTTTTCGAAGCGTTCCGTAGAAAGGTAAGGAACGATAATGCGCAGCACTTGGCTGAGAGAACGGGCCACAATCACGTTCGAACGGTCGGCAGCTTTAAGTATAATGGCAATCTGGTCTACGCTTAATCTGCATCTTAATTTTAAAGCAACTGTATCAGCTTCTGATTTTTCGGGACGGCGCAGGTAAACGGTGTAGCGCTGCTGGATGCCATTGTACAATTCGTTCAGGCCATCGGACAAAAGCTGCCCCGTATCGCGAAGTATTCCACTATCGGGATATTGAGCCAGATGAATACGGATTTGCTGCTGGAGCAAGCTTATAGCCTGGTCATAGTGTCCGGCGACCGCTTTAATATGATTTTCCCGGTAAAGACAAAACGCCTGGCGTTTTAACAACCTCCCAATCAAACTAAATTCAAGCGGCAGCCTTTCGTTAATCTGCTGAAGTTGGGTCGGCTTTAGTTCTTCCAAATTAGTTTTGTCCGGATTTAATGTTATCTCTACCAGCTCGTCAAGCCACGTAAACGGATATTCGTTTTCTTTGATTAGTCGTTTTCCCATACGTCAATTTTTGTTGATTGTTATGCCTCGCCCTCATAAATTCTTCCCGTTGTCCATCGGAGCGTCACGTTATTATTTACGAGATGCGCACTTTTTACCATTATCAGCCCAATTGTTATAATATTTTTTAAAAAATATTGTTAATTAAAAAGCATTAACAATTAACCACAAGGTAAATACAACCAGTTAATTTGTCTTTGATAATTATCAAAATCGCAAAACCTATTGTTTTTTATGAATGTAGAATTGCTGATACAGACGTTAAATTTCATTTCCCCGTTATCTTCTGAACTGGATAAAAGGTTCAGGGAGAACCTCCGGGAGGAAAAATTTCCAAGGCGGCATCTGCTGCTGAAAGAAGGACAAATAGCCAATAAGATTTATTTCATTAATCAAGGATTTGCAAGGGCATTTTATTACACGCGTGAGGGAAAAGAATGCACTTCCTGGTTTATGGGAAAAGGTGAATTAATGATCTCGGTTTATAGCTTTTACACCCAGCAACCAGCCGCGGAAAATATTGAGTTGCTGGAGCAAAGTGAACTGTTGTCTATGACCTGGAACCAGCTACAGGGCATATACGCGGATTTTCCGGAATACAATTTTATCGGACGGATTGTAACCGAAAAGTACTATCAACTTTCGGAGGAAAGGGCGGTCCTGTTGCGAACCCTGTCTGCTAAAGAAAGGTATGAAAGGTTGTTGCTGACCCACCCAGGAATTCTTGAAAAAGCCCAGCTCGGGCAGATCGCATCTTACCTCGGCCTAAGCGCGGAAACACTTAGCCGGGTCAGGGGAATGAAAGACAATTTGACTTTAGTCAAAAAAACGGGCTGATCCGAAACCACTGTTTTACCATTTATTTGAATCTTATGAAAAGAAAGTTGATCACTTCCATTCTCCTTCTCGCTTTTATAGTCGCTTGTAAAAAAGAACAGCTTACACAACCCTTTGAAGAACTTAATGAGCCGATAGACAATTCCATGCTCACGGTTAATGATGCCAAAGCATGGATGGCAACAAAAATGCGAAGCAACACTTCTGAAACAACAGATACCTCCCGAAAATTTAAATTAGGGAATATCACTATAGCATGGGAAACGAGTACAAACATACAGAGCGCTTCAGGCAACTATATATACACCGACCTTCCGGGCAGCGCAACATTTCAAAATAAACGTCAGGGATACAGTAAGTTGGATTGTGAGTTAAATATAATTTAATATTGTTTTAAATTATATTATATTTAAGATAATAATCATAAAATTGTTTCTATTTTTATACCAGACCAAACATCACAATAAAATGAAGACCCTTACTCTTATTATTTTTTTCTTTGTAGGCTTATCAGTTGCCAAATCCCAAACATTACCGATTGATACTTTAGAATATAGGATATCGGTTACCTCAAAAGTGAAAGATGTACTGGCAACGGTTTCTATTTCCTCTGGCAAACAAATCGCTTTAGCAGACTTTTTTCAAAATGAAGAAACGTCTATTTCTGCCGCCGTCAACAACAACACAAGCTCTTCCACTCTTCAGCAGCTTAAAGATCAGCTGGTCGCCCAGTTTCAATCCATTTTGAGTTCTGATGAGTTGGCTGCCTTCCGTTCGAAGAGAAAAGATTCGATTTACGCCAAAGTGATTTCCGGCACAAATTAAACGGAAACTTACCGGCAATAGCCATAACCATCTTTAACAAAATCTTATAATCATGAGAAAACGTTTACTCTTCCTGAGTTTGCTGTGTGCCAGCTTAAGCTCACATGCGCAATGGACCACAGGCACAGGCAATATCAACAACACGAATATGCACCGACCAGCATGCCAGTACGCCTTTGGGCAGGTGGAAACGAAAAGATGACCATATTATCAAGTGGAAATATAGGGGTAGGAACAAACACACCGGACGAAAAGCTTTCTGTTGTTGGGACTGTACATGCCAAAGCCGTAAAAGTAGATTTAGTAAATCTTCCTGATTACGTGTTTGACAAGAGCTACCAATTGCCTTCACTGGAAGACGTAAAAACTTACATAGACAAAAACCATCATCTGCCGGAAATGCCTTCTGCAAAAGAAGCCGAGAAAGATGGTCTGAACCTGGGCGAGATGAATAAACTGCTGTTAAAGAAAGTAGAAGAACTGACGCTGTATTTGATTAAGCAGGATAAGACGATTCAACAACAAAATAAACGAATAGGAAAAATAGAAGCGATAAAATAGATTCAATTGACTGACGGACATAACAAAAGATCAGCAATCTCTACATTAACAAAAACATTAATGAGCCTAAATTAGGTCTTCAAACCAGTAACTTGCAATTAAACCAAATGAATAAATCTCCCCTGCTTCAGAATAAAATATTAATATGGAGCTATCGAATTCTGCTTTTATCTGCTGTTTTATTTCTTCTGTTTGACTTTTTTTTCTACAGTGAAAAGATAGCCTATGTTGATTCCGCCCGCATCCTTAATGAATATAAAGGTTCAGCAGAGGCGAAAAAAGCATACGAATCAAAGGCGAAAGTCTGGCAGTCTAACATTGATACGCTAACAAATGAAGTTAAGGCGGCTATACAGACGTATGAAAAGAGTATAGCTATCATGTCTAAAACAGAGCAAGACCTTTCCAGGCAACTTATTCAATCTAAACAAAAACAGCTTTCTGATTATCAGCGTGGAATTCAAGAAAACGCCAAACAAGAGGATGGTAAATTACACAAGCCATTGTTTCTCAAATAAATTCTTTTCTAACTAAGTATGGTAAAGAGCATAATTATAAATTGATCTTAATTGCAAATCAATCCGGTACTATAGCTTATGCGCGAGATGGTTTAGATATTACTTCAAAAGTAATAGAGGAAATTAACGATGAGTATTCCGCTAATAAAAAGTAAAGTGAAAAATGTTTTGCGGCTCTTATCCTTATTGCGGCTTGTATTGATTGCAGTATGTTTTGTATCCTGTCATAAAGGGTTCACAAACAAAGCCGATTTGATTACTTACATAAATAATCCCGAAAATGGATTGCAAAAATTGCAGCAAGCCGGAGAAATAAAAGCGGTACTAACATACAAGCCCTGGCAGCTTATAGCAGATAAGGGAAAGGCAGGAAGCGAAAAAGCCTATTCTGCTCACAGATATTCAAATCAGTTATTTTTTGTTCTAAGCTTGTCGGCCAATAAGAAGGAAGTGTTGAGACAGCTACCGTTTAACCAATACAGCGAAATGGTGCAGGTACTGGCCTTTAGAATGAATGACTTTATTGATGTAATACCTGATAGCGATAAACCTGTGCAGCCATTGAATTGTATCTTTCAACAAACTTATGGGATGGGGCAAGCTAACAGTATTTTAATAGCATTTGATAAAAAAAGGCTGATGGCCGCTAACAACCTAAGGATACATATAACCGAATTCGGGCTCTATACAGGAGATTTATTTTTTGATATAGCAGTAAAAGATATAAAAAAGCTACAAGATATTGTAATAAACTAATACCACCTAAAACGAATAATGCTGCTTACAAAATACAAACACCACCGCATAAAAAAGACGATAGCCATTTTTATGTTGTTTACGATCATTAATCAAATTTTCGGTCCAACAGTAGCCTATGCTTTAACTTCTGGCCCAACAGCCCCTGAAGCAACCAGTTTTGAACCGATAGACACAACGGATATGGTAAACCCGTTAACTGGGAGCTTTACCTACAATATGCCATTATTAGAGGTTCCTGGACCTGAGGGCAGCTACCCACTGGCTTTATCATATCATGCTGGAATTCAACCTAACGAAGAAGCATCTTGGGTTGGCTTGGGATGGTCTCTTAACCCAGGTGCAATAGCAAGAAATGTAAACGGCTATCCGGATGATTTGGAATAGCGCCGACGGAGCTGGCGGAACCATGCACAATTACTGGGAAGGAGGCGAAAGATCGACATATTCTGTTAGTGTAAATATTGGAATAGCGGGAACACCGGCTTCCGTAAATTTTGGGTTGTCATTTTCACAAGACACATATCAAGGATTTGGGGCGGGAGCTTCAGTAGGTATAGGGACTAGCATAGGTGGAGAAAAGTCCCCTTTTGGTATAGGTTTACAAATTGGAGTTTCACCATATGGCGGTGGATATGCGGGGGCAAATTTAAATTATATGGCGGGTGCTATTGGGAGCAGTGGTTTAAAAGAGAGCCTAAGTCTAGGACTGCAAACCAACTTTAAATCGTTAAGCGGAACGTTAGGAGGGAGCATAGACCCAATAGGTGGAAGTGGGTCTTTATTAGGAGCATCTATAAGTTCATCAGATATAAGGCCTTCTTTTACTGTAGGTGGGGGATCTATAACCTCAGTGAATGATGCCAACAAAGGCAAAATAAGTACTTTTTCAGATGGTTCTTTCTTTCCAATTCCAATTATTCCTGGTGTATTAAGTTTAGGGTTGGGTTATCAGAATGTAAGATATTGGTCTAGTACTAGCAGCAACCTTACCGCAAATGGTGTATTAAATAATAGATCCTCAATAACTTCAAGTACAGATTTAACTGATAGAGATGATGACAATTACTCATTACTCGACCCAATAAATTCTAACATCATAGACAATGCGGATCCTCTTGAACAATTGGGGGGGACTTTTCCTAATTTTGATAATTATTCGGTCACAGCACAAGGATTAAGTGGCAGTATTCGTCCTTACGCGCTATCCACAATTTTGTATAATCAAAATAGGATAACTGACACGGATCATAGTAATGATATATACGGCGAAGGGTTAACATCAAACGTTGTTCCAGCACCACTTGGAAAAAAATGGCAATTCAGATTTATTAATGACTTATCAAATTCTTACCAACAAGGTCATCCATGGAATAATAATCAGGAGTATAATTTTGATGGAAACCCTCAATTTGGTAATAATGACGGCGATTATGGTTATGATAGCGGCACAAACCGTTTAGAAGGAACAAATCACATTGAATATTTTACTAACGCACAGATTAAAAGCCGACAAGCTGCCAACAGAGGCTTTATTGATTTTAGTGATCAAGCTGGATTTGTTCGTGCTAATTGTGACCAAAATCAAATAGGAGGATTTATGATTACAAATTCAAGCGGTGTAACTTATCACTATGCCCTGCCCGCATATAGTTCCGGTGAAGTAATGCACACTGAAAATATAAGTCAAGACCACGGTTTAGCATATAGTGATTTAACAAAAAAGAGTTCATATGCGTATACTTGGTATTTAACTGCTATAACCGGGCCTGATTATGTATCACGCGGAGCAGTATTTGGTAATCTTAATAAAGCTGACTGGGGATATTGGGTGAAATTTGACTATGGGAAATGGACAGATTTATATTTTTGGCGAAATCCTTCTGAAGGTGATCAGATCGATTTAGATAACCAGTTCAAACACCATTCATCAGGGGTTAAGGATGTTTATTATTTAGATGCCATCGAGACAAGAACACACACTGCATTATTTGTTAAGAATCAACGTAATGATGGCCGCTCAAAATCAAGATTTACCCCGGAAGTTTTTGATAACTGGTCAGTTCCGACACTTAGTTTAAGTTATATCTTATTGCTTAAAAATGATCAATTTAATTCCAGTATATTAAACATTCAACAAACTTCACTACCTCCTACATCTGGCAGGACATTAAGTTATGAAACAAACGTTATAGACGTAAAAGACATAGATTTACTACAGGAGAACTTAACGCAAAACTGTTTGAGAAAAGTAGCATTTAATTATGATTATTCATTAAGTCCAGGCGTTCCTAACAGCTTCGGACAGGGGGCTTCAAGTAATACTCTAAGTTTAGGCAAGCTATGTTTGCTGTCTGTGGACTTTCAGGGAAAAAGTGGTACAACAATTACACCACCTACGGAATTTCAATATGACTTAGATCAAACGGATCCTAAAAACATGGGAATTATATCTATAACTTCAATTGCCGGTCTCAGTGGCAAAATCTCAGTTCAAACAGGGAGTAATTTCAAAGTCGGAGAAATTATATTATTTTCAATAAATGGTGTTAAATATTACTGCACCTTATTAAATACCACTGACAACGGAACAACTTACAATGTTTTATTTTTAAATAATACTCCCGGAGCGTTAAGCAATTCAATTTCGGCTACTAAAACAAAAAATCCGCCATATAATAAAGATGCCTATGATAACTGGGGTTCCTATAAATCGGATTTTATGTCAAATCCTAGCAATGAAAATCTTGCTCGGATGACAAGCAGCATTTCCAAAGAAGCTACTGATGTATGGTCTCTTAGAAAAATCAAATCGGGAATTGGAACAGATATCGCTATAGACTATGAGGGGAATACTTATAGGAAATCAGTTCTCACGAAAAGCAAATCTCTAATTCTTTTAAATAATGTAACTCAGCCAAATGGTGGATATACCGCTGATATTGACCACCCAATTCCGGCGGAATGTGACCAGTGATTCCGCGTCAAATTGACCACCCCATTCCGGGGCAAACTGACCA